>CAXTJW010000384.1:1661-4007 GCA_964244305.1 uncultured Acetobacteraceae bacterium | reverse complement strand
ACGTTAGTACACGCATACGTGCTCACCGGCGCTCTGCCTCGTCAACCGGTCAGGCCGCGGCGGCGACGGCGTGGCCGGCGGACAAGCGGAAAATACGGTCGAGCCGCTCCACTCCAATCAGCCGGTGCGCAATCAGAATCACCGTCCGGCCGGCGGTGACGTCGTTCAGCGTGCTCAGGAACGCCCGCTCGGTCGCAGCGTCCAAGCCGGTCGCCGGCTCGTCCAGGATCAGCACCGGCGCTTGCGACAACAAGGCACGCGCCAGCGCCAGCCGGCGTCCCTGCCCGCCCGACACCTGCGATCCACCCTCGCCGATCCAGCTATCGAGCCCTTCCGGCAGCGTGCGCACCATGTCGGCGATGCCCGCACGGTCCAACGCGGCCCAATAATCGGCGTCCGTCGCGCCGTCGCGGGCCAGCGCCAGGTTGGCCCGGATCGTATCGCTGAACAGGTGCGTATCCTGGCTCAACCAGGCGATGCGGGAGCGCACGTCGGCCGCGCGCAGGCGGGCGATGTCCACGCCGCCGAGCAGGACGCGCCCAGCTTGCGGTTCGACAACCCGAAGCGCCAATGCCGCCAGAGTGGACTTGCCGGAGCCGGACGGCCCCAGGATGGCGATCCGGCTGCCGGCCGGGATGTCGAGCGTCAGGCCGTCCAGCACGGCCGGGCGGTCGTCGCGCCAGCGGAAGCGTATGCCCTCGAACCGCAGCGACGTGCCGCCTGGCAACGGCGCCGGGTCGACCGGGTCGCCATTCCCGGCGGCGCTGCTTGCGACGGCGGTGATGCGCGCCGCGGCGCCTGCCGCATGACCGGCCAGGGCCCCGGCGCGCGGCATGCCGCCCACCACCTCGAATGCCGCCAGGGTCAGGAATAATCCCGTGATCATCGCGGCCGGCGTCATCCCCGGCGACAGCAGCACCGCCAGCAGCGCCGCCTGTCCGCAAATCAGCGCCGCCGCCTGCGCCCATGAGGCACGGCGGGCGACGACGCTTTGCGCCTTGAACAGCGCTGCCTCCTGCGACTGGATCGATGCCAGCATGCGGCCCTCGGCCCCATAGGCGCGGATTTCGCGCATGCCGTCGATGGCGTCCAGCGCGGCCGAACGCAGGCCGGCGCCGGCGGTCGCGAGGCCGCGTCCGGCATACAGCGTCGATCGTGACGCCGCCCAGGGCAGCACGGCGGCCGACAGCACGAACAGCCCGCCGACCAGCACGGCCACGATGCCATCCGACCGCGCCAGGAAGCCCACCAGGACCGGCAGCAGCAGGATGGCCGCAAACCCCGGCACGACGATGCGGGAATACAGCCCATCCAGCGCCTCGACGTCGCCGACCAGCCGAGCGAGCGCGTCGCCGGACCGCATGAACCCGAGCCCGCCCGACGACCGCGTCGCAAGCCCGCGGAACAGCCATACGCGCAGGGCGGTCAGCACCCGGAAGGTGGCCACATGGGTCAGCATGCGCTCGGCGTAGCGCAGCACGACCCGCGCCGCGCCAAGCCCGCGCACCACGCCCGGCAACAACAAGACTGCCCCGAGCCCCGCCATCGTCCCCGTCGACAGCGGACTCAGCGCCAGTCCGCCCGCCGCGGCCGCAAGGCCGACACCGGCGGCAACCGACAGCAGCGACACCGCAAGCCCCGCGAGCAGCCAGCCGGCATGGCCGCGCCAGAGCGTCAAGATCGGCAGCAGCGCCCTCATGCCACGCCCTGGATCGCGCGCGCCCGGCCGTCGGCGAGTTCCAAAAGACGGCCACCGAAGGCATGCGCCGCCGCCGAATGGCTGGCAAGGATCACGGTCCGCCCCAGCGCCAGACGGCGGAGGCTGTCCAGGACGTCCGCCTCGGTCGCCGGGTCGAGATGGGCTGTCGGCTCGTCGAGCAGCAGCAGCGGCGCATTGCGGACGAAGGCGCGCGCGATGGCGACGCGCTGGGCCTGCCCGCCCGACAGGCCGTAGCCGCCCTCGCCGATCGGCGTGTCCAGGCCTTGGGGGAGCGTCGCCGCGAATTGCTGGATGCCCGCCGCCCGCGCCGCGTCCTCGATGTCCCGGTCCGACGCGCCCTCGCGCCCGAAGCGGATATTGTCGCGGATGCTGCCGGCGAATAGCACCGGGCGCTGCCCGATCCAGGCCGTCATCCGCGCCAGGGCGGCCGGAACGATCGTGCTGGCGTCGGCGCCATTCAGCGTGATACGCCCGCTATCCGGCCGGACAAAGCCCAGGAGCAGCTCGATGATCGTCGATTTCCCGGCGCCAGACGGCCCGACCAGCACGACCGTCTCGCCGGCCGGCACGCGGAAGCTCAGTCCGTCGAGCACCGGTCCACGCGACGGATCCCAGGTATAGCGCAC
>CAXTJW010000384.1:0-1561 GCA_964244305.1 uncultured Acetobacteraceae bacterium | reverse complement strand
GCGCAATCGAGCGCCGCCGACGACAGGAACGCGACCCGCAGCACCCGGAGCGTGCGCCGGCTCAGCTCGTCGGCGGCCTGCTGCAGGCGCAGCGCCTCATCCTCGGCACGGCCGGCGAGCACGATCGTGGCGATGCCGCGAATGCGGTCGAGGAAGCGCGCCTGCAGCCGGCCCATCGCCACGAATTGGCGCTGCGACGCCGCCGCGGCGCCCAGACCGGCGAGCGCCATCCCGAGCGGAACCAGCAGCCCCGCCGCCGCCAGGATCAGCGCCGCCTCGGGATCGGCCAGCAGTACGGCAAGCACAACGAGGGCGGGCGAAACGAGCGCCAGCGCCGCCGCCGGCAGCCAGCGGGCGAACAGGCCATCGAGCGACTCGATCCGGTCAACCGCCAACGTGGCGAGCTCCCCCGCTTGCGCGCCGCGCGTGGCCCGGGGACCGGCGCCGAACAGCCGCACGAACAGGTCGGACCGCAGCCGGCGACGCGCCAGCACGCCCGCCGAAAAGGCGCGATCGTCCGACATGCCCAGCAGAACAGCGCGGACCGCGATCAGCATCGCAAAGGTCAAGGCCCACGGTTGCACGGTGACTGCGTTGTCCGGTCCCCGCACGATCGCCGCCGCGAGCAGGTGGGCGAGGCACCAAGCCTGGCCGATCGCAGCCGCTGTCGCCAGCATTCCCAATAAGATGACGGGCCGGACCGCAAGCCGTCCCATGGCCATGTTGCTCGCCATCCACGCCCGGCCCGGCCTGGGCGGACGCGCTGCGCGGCGTTTTGCCATTGGCGTGGTCAGCCCGCCAGCGACCGGCGCGCCGTCGCCGCCAGCCACTCGGCAGCCACCGGCAGGATGGCGTCGTTGAAATCGAAGCCAGGGTTGTGCAGTTCGCCGCCGGGCCGGGCTGGGCCGTTGCCGATCCAGACGAATGCGCCGGGCTTCTGCTCTAGATACGAACCGAAATCCTCGCCCGCCATGCTGGGCGGCAGGTCCCGCCGGACTGGCGCTCCGGATTCGATGGCTGCGGTTGCGGCGAGATCGGCCTCGGCGCGCGTGTTTACCGTTCCCGGGACGCCATGTTCGATCCGTACGCTCGCCTGCACATCGAACGTTGCCGCGATGCCGGTGCAGATCCGGTGAATGCCAGCCTCGATCAGATCGCGAACCGCCCGGCGATGTGAGCGAAACGTGCCGCGCAGGAGCGCCTGGCTCGGGATTTGGTTGGGCGCCACCCCGGCGTTCATGGTGCAGATCGACACGACGGCCGTTTCCAGCGGATCCGTCTCGCGGGACACTAACGTCTGCAGCGCCACGAGCAGATGGGCGGACGCGAGCAATGGATCGCGCGCCAGATGCGGCATGGCGGCGTGGCCAGCGTGCCCGTCTACGCTGATCTCGACGCGGGAGGCCGCCGCCATCACCGCGCTATCGTGCACCGCGACCGTTCCCGCTTCGAGGCCGGGCCAGTTGTGGTAGCCGAAGATGCGCTCCATCGGGAAGCGGTCGAACAGGCCGTCCGCCAGCATGCTGCGCGCGCCGCCAAAGCCCTCCTCGGCGGGCTGAAA
>CAXTJW010000383.1:0-4014 GCA_964244305.1 uncultured Acetobacteraceae bacterium | reverse complement strand
GTTCGGCAAGCATGTCTGCACCGGGCCGCGGCCGAAATGCCCGGCTTGCCCGCTGATATCCATGTGCCGGCAGGTGGGCGTGGACCCGGCCTGAAGCTGCCGTCCGAAGCTGGTTGCTTCATTTCCGCACCGGCTTCTACGCGGACGGTGCTCATCATGCGGCCGCGACTGGCCCGCTGATCACCGGGATAATCCCAAGATGCGGCGATAGGTCCAGGTTGAAGCCCGCCGCGTTCCGCGCAGCAGTCCGCTGGGCGATGAGGTCGATGTGCTCCTGGCTGTCGGAGAACGAAACCAGCAGGTCCGCCCGGCTGAGGCCGGCGGCAAGGGCACGGACATACAGCGCCTCCCCGGCCGCGTCGGGCGCGCGCTGCAGGGTGTCCCGATACAGCCCATCCACCAACGCCGGGTCCGAAGGCGACGCGCCATAGCGGTTGGCGAACTCGGGGGAGGCCAGGAAGGACAGCGCCACCTGCCGGAGCGTGGCACCGTTGACGATAGCCTGGGTGAAGCTATCGAAGCCCGCAGGGTCGGCGTCCCTGCCGAAGGCGGTGTCGTATATCCGGGCTATTTGTGCCTCGGCGGTGGCGGCATAGGTCACGTTCGGGTTGCCGTTCAACCGGCCCCGCTCCTCGTCGCTGTCGGCGAATGCGGCCACGATGGCGCCGCGGCTGGCGCCTCGCGTCAGGGCGCCGTTGTAGAAGGCCACCCCCGATGCGTCGCCCGCCCGGCCGAGCACGTTCTGGTAAAGGGCGTCGACATAGGCCGCGTTGGACAGCGTGCCATAGCGGTTGGCGAACTCGGCCGACCCTACGATCCCGTCCGCGAGCTGTGCCAAGGTTTCCCCGGCGCGCAGCCCCGCATATTGCTGGATCAGCCCGGCGCTGTCGGCGTTGCGGCCAAAGGCGGCGACATACAGCCGGGCAACCTGGTGCTCGCCCAGCTCCTGGTCGGTCAGCGCCGCGATCCCGGCGTCACGGAGCAGCGCCACGTCCAGCGGCTGCACCGTCGCGGCACCCTGGGTGGTCGTCGTCACGGCCCGTCCACCGCCTACGATGGTCGTGGCCGGGTCGTCACCGAGCACCGGCACCGGGCCGCCATAGACAGATTGGGCGTTCGGGCCGTTGAACGTCGTCACGAAGTCGGGCGGATAGGTGATGAATTTGACGTTGCTGTCGTACACCGAAAAACGCGCGCCGGTCTCCACGGGGGCACCGCCGCTGAAGTTCAAGAAGTTGTTGGGATACAGGGCCCGGATGCCGAACTGGTGGCCCAGTTCCCGCTCGATGGGCGCCAGTGCATTCGCGAGGGACCGGGACCCGTCGAGGTAGCCGGGGTTAAGATAGAGAGTGCCCGTATCGGCCGGTCCGGAGCCGCGCCCCGTCAGCGCGAGGCCAAGCCGCTGACCATACAACGGCGTGTTGTATAGACCGACCGTACCGACAACAACGTCGTTGGTTGAAACGTAGAAGCCACTGTAAACCTTGGGAGCAGGATACTGCAGGGACGCGTCCGCCGGCTGGGACGGTGCCCGGAACGACACGGCGATGGAATAGCTGCCGGTCGTGTAGTCGAAATGCCGGACCCACTCGGCAAAAGCCTGTTGCACGACCGCTTGCACCGCCCCGGCCGATGCGCCGGCGTCGGCCGGGTCGGTAAACTGCACGTTCAGCGTCGCGGCCATTGCGGCTTCTCCGGATTGGTTGAGTGACGCCTAGCAGCCGGGACGATCGCCCGGTGTGGAATGATACATCACGCTTACGCCAGTCCCGACATACGCGCCGTAGCCGCTCAGCGCCGCACCACTTGCAGCCCGACCGCCGCGCCCACCAGCGTGAGCGTCGGGCCGCCGGTCGACCACTCCGCAGCCTGCATCACCAGCTCATCCAACGTGCCGCGCAGGGTCCGCTGTCCGGCCCGGCCGCCGCGCTCGATCAGCGCCGCCGGGGTGTTTGCGTCCAACCCGGCCGCCAGCAGCCCGTCCCGCAGCGCCGGCAGGCTGTCGAGGCCCATATACACCGCCAGCGTCCCGCCCCGGGCCAGCACCGCGAAGTCGAGATCGAGCGCCCCGTCCACTAGATGCCCCGTCGCCAGGGTAAGCGTCCGCGCCGCGTCCCGATGCGTGAGCGGAATGCCGGCCCCGGCGGCGCAAGCCAGCGCCGCAGTCACGCCGGGCACCACCTCGAACGCCACGCCCGCCGCCGCCAGCGCCTGCGCCTCCTCGCCGCCACGGCCGAACACGAAGGGGTCGCCACCCTTCAACCGCACCACTTTACGCCCCTCCTGCCCCAGCCGGACCAGCAGCGCGTTGATCTCGTCCTGCGGCATCGAGTGCGCGGCGCGGGACTTGCCCACCGCGATCCGGTCGGCGTCGCGCCGGGCCATGTCGAGCACATCCTGCGTCACCAGCCGGTCGTGCACGATCACGTCCGCCTCGCCCAACAGGCGCTGGGCGCGGATCGTCAGCAGGTCCGCAGCGCCCGGCCCGGCGCCCACGAGATAAACGATCCCAGCCGGATCGGCGCCGCCCTCGATCTCGCGCCGCAGCTCCGCATCCGCCGCATCGTCGTCCCCCGCCAGCACCAAATCCGCGACCCGGCCGCCCAGCGCCCGTTCCAGCACCCGGCGGCGCTGCGCCACGTCGGGCAGGCGACTGCGGATGTCCTCCTTGTAGCGGTCGGCCAGCGCGGCGAGGCGGCCAAACGCCGGCGGCACCATCGCCTCGATCCGCGCGCGCAGCAGGCGGGCCAGCACCGGGGCCGCGCCGCCGGACGACACCGCGATGCTGATCGGCGCGCGGTCGATGACGCTCGGGGTGATGTAGCTGCACAAGGCAGGGCGGTCGACAATGTTGACCGGGATGCCGCGCGCCTGCGCCGCTGCCGACAATGCCTCGAGGTCCGCATCGGGCGCATCGGCGCCGATGGCGAGGGCGCAATTATCCAACAAGGCGGCGTCCAACAGCGCCGGGTCGAAGCGCGCGGCGGTGGCCACCATGGCGTCGGCCCGGCGCAGCGCATCGGCCTTGCGCGTCGCCGCCTCGCCGTCGCCCACCACCAGCACCCGGCGGCCCGTCAACGAAAGGAAGATCGGAAAATACTGCATGGACCCAAAGTCGAGGCTTCCCGGCGCGGCGGCAAGGTGTTCAAAGCGGCATCGTGAAGGTCGTGCAGGTCACCAACGTCGATTTCTCGCTGCGGCACTTCCTGATGCCCCTCATGCTGGCGGCCCAGGCGCGCGGGCACGACGTGCTGGGGGTCTGCGCCGATGGCCCGCTGCTGGCGGACGTGCGGGCGGCCGGGCTGCGGGTGGCGCCGCTGCCGATGGCGCGCAGCCTGTCGCCGGTGGCGCAATGGCGGGCGCTGTGGGCGATGGTGGCGCTGTTTCGTGCCGAGCGGCCGGATTTGGTGCACGCACATATGCCGATCAGCGGCTTCCTCGCCCGGCTCGCCGCGCGGATCGCCGGGGTGCCGCGCGTCGCCTACACCTGTCACGGGTTCCTGTTCAACCAGCCGGGGCCATGGTGGCGGCGGGCGCTCGGCTTGGTGATGGAGTGGCTCGGCGGGCGGCTCGCGGACATCACGCTGACCGTCTCGACCGAGGAGGCCGCCGACGCCCGCCGCCTGTGGATCGCTCGCGACGCCGTGCCGGTCGGCAATGGCCGCGACCCCGCCCGGTTCCGCCCCAGCCCCGCCGCCCGCACCCGCGTGCGCCAGGCGCTCGGCGTGGCGGAGGCGCAGGTGGTGATCGTGATCGTCTCCCGCCTCGTGCGGCACAAGGGCTATCCGGAGCTGCTCGCCGCCATGCGCGACGTGCCCGGCGCCGAGCTGTGGGTCGTCGGGGACCGCCTGCCCTCCGACCACGGCGCGGACCTGGAATCGCTGTTCCACGCGAGCGGGCTCGGGCCGCGTTTGCGCCGGCTCGGCTACCGCGCGGACATCGCCGATGTGCTGGCCGCCGCCGACATCTTCACCCTGCCCAGCCACTTCGAGGGCCTGCCGATGTCGGTGATCG
>CAXTJW010000382.1:0-4024 GCA_964244305.1 uncultured Acetobacteraceae bacterium | reverse complement strand
GCGCCATGCTGATCGGCAAGCACTGGGACGAGAGCACGATCTACGCCGCCGCCGCGGCTTTCGAAGGCGACGGCGACTGGAAGCGCTTCTGAGCGGCGAGGCGACTGCCGAGCCGTTGCGGTAGTAGGTCGGCTTGAACGACACGATAGGCCGTCATTGCGAGCCGGTTTCGGCGTGGCAATCCAGGGCGACAAAGGCCGAAGTCTGGGCATGGCGCCCCTGGATTGCCGCGTCGCAAGCGCTCCTCGCAATGACGACGCTTCGTAGCGGAGCTTCGTCGCGTGCAAACTGACCCACTACCGCCGCTGGGATCACGGGAGATTGACGATGTCGCTTGACGATCTGCATTACCTGCCGCTGCTCGAAGTGTCCGAGCGTATCCGGCGGCGCGAGCTCTCGCCGGTGACGGTGCTGGAGGCGATCCTCGACCGGATCGCCCGGCTCGACGGGCAGGCGCGCAGCTACACGACCGTGCTGGCGGACCGCGCCCGGGCCGCCGCCTCGCGCGCGGAGGCGGAGATCGCCGCCGGCCTGTGGCGCGGCCCGCTGCACGGCATCCCGCTCGCCGTGAAGGACCTTTGCGAGACCAGTTTCGCCCCGACCACCGGCGGCATGCCGATGCGGCGGAACACGACGCCGGACCACGACGCGACGGTCGTCCGTCGCCTGGAGGACGCAGGTGCTGTGATCACCGGCAAGCTGCAGATGACCGAGGGCGCATACACCAGCCACCATCCGGACGATCCGCCGCCGCTCAACCCGTGGAATGCGGCGCATTGGGTCGGCTCGTCGTCGACCGGGTCCGGCGTTGCGACGGCGCTCGGCCTATGCTTCGGATCGCTCGGCTCGGATACCGGGGGATCGATCCGGTTCCCGTCGGCCACCTGCGGGCTGACGGGGATCAAGCCGACCTGGGGACGGGTCAGCCGGCATGGCATCCTGCCGCTGGGGGCCTCGCTCGACCATGTCGGCCCGATGGCGCGCAGTGCTGCCGACGCGGCCGCGATCCTGGGCGTCATCGCCGGCGCGGATGCCGACGACCCAACCGCGCTCCAGCAACCGGTGCCCGACTACCTCGCGGAACTCGGCCGAGGCATCGACGGCCTCCGCATCGGGATTGACCGCGGCTATAACGAGGACGGCATCGACCGCGAGGTCACCGAGGCCGTGCGCGCCGCAACTGAGGTCCTGACGGCCCTCGGCGCGCGGATCCGCGAAATCGAGTTTCCCTCGACGGACGCGCTGTTGCGCGGCTGGATCCCATTCTGTGCCGTCGAGACGGCGATCGCTCACCAAACCAGCTATCCAGCCCGCGCCGGCGAGTATGGCCCGGACCTCGCCAACCTGATCGAGCACGGCCGGCGCATGTCCGCGACCGAGTTCGGTGCGATCATGCATGAACGGCTGGAGTTTTCCGGACGGCTCGCCGCGGTGTTCCGGGACGTCGACCTGATGCTGATGCCGACGATGCCCATGCCGACGCCGAGCCTCGACCGCATGGCGGAGTTCGGGCAGGACGACGGAGTGTTGCTGCGGATGCTGCGCTTCACCGCCCCATTCAACTTTGCGGGCAACCCGACCATCACGCTGCCGAGCGGCATGGACGCGGCCGGCCTGCCGCTCAGCCTGCAGCTCGTCGGGCCGCATGTCTCGGAAGCCCTGCTATGCCTCGCCGGGCATGCGTTCCAACAGCGCACCGATTGGCATACGCGACGGCCGCCGGGGTGACGCCGCTCAACTCCCCTGCAGGATGTTCACGACCTGTATGGCGGCCGCACTCCGATTCTCCACGCCAAGCTTCGCGAAAATCTGCTCCAGGTGCTTGTTGACCGTGCGTGGGCTGAGACTGAGAATCTCGGCGATGTCCCGGTTCGTCTTGCCGCGGCTGATCCACAACAAAACTTCGGCCTCCCGCGCCGTCAGCCTCAACCGGGTGCGCAGGGTTTGCTCGTCTGCCGCCTGGTCGACGCTGACCAGCCTGAGCAGCACCTCGTTGGCGCTGATCTGCCCGACATAGGACGCCTCGAGCATCCTCCCCGTCCTCGGGGCGGCAAAGGCCAAGGGCCGGCACTGGTTTGGCTGCGCCGCACACACCAGTGCCCACGCCACCACCGCCTCCGGCAGCGCCGGAATGGACGGCTCGACCTCCGCGGAAGCCTCGCCGATGCCGAGCCATACGCCGGCCTGCGGCGTGGACCAGACCAGGTTCCCGCCTCGGTCCATCGCCAAAAGATAGCGCCCGGTCGTGTCGAGCGCCGCGCGTGCGCTCTGTGTCAGGCGTGCGTTCGCGAGATGCACGCCCACTCGTGCAATCAGCTCCGCCGGGGCCACCGGCTTCGTCAAATAGTCGACGCCGCCCGCGTCCAGGGCACGGACGACATGCTCGGTCTCTGTCAGCCCGGTCATGAACACGACGGGCACGCCGGCGTTCATGCGGCTGCGCTTCAGGCGCTGGCAGGCCTCGAACCCGTCCATGCCGGGCATCACCGCGTCCATCAGCACGATGTCCGGCGTGACCCGCTCCATCAGCGCAAGCGCCGCCGCACCCGATTGGGCCAGCAGGACCGTGTAGCCGGCTGCTTCGAGGGCCGCATTCAGCATTCCGAGCGTGCCGGGCGAGTCGTCCACCACCAATACGACGCTGGCCGGGCCGCCCGGCAAGCCGGCCGTCATCGGCGCGGGTCCGCCGGTATGCGCTCCACCTGGGAGCGACCCGGCTGCATGCGGTCCAGTTCCGCCATGAACTCGTCGAGGCGGAACTGCGCCACCAGTCCGCGCAGCACGGCAATAGCGGGCGCCGCCAGCGGATCCTCGGCCGCCATCTCATCCAGCCGCATGCGAATCCCGCGGACATAGCCGATCAGCGCGAGGTCGCGCAGTTGAGCGGCCTGTTCGGGGCGCAGCGTCGGGGCCGGCTGCCGCGCCGCTGCCGGCCCACTAGCCAGCTCCGTCACAGCAGCCTCAGCCACTGGCAAATCGGTCCAGCTCAGACCCAATTGAGCGGCGATGGTGTCGAGCAACAGGGCAAAATCGATCGGCTTCGGAATGACCGCGTCGTGGTGGGAGCCCTCCTCCAACGGCCGCCGCAGTTCGCCGGCGTTGGCCGACACGATGACGATGCCCGCCGTCCGGTGCCCCATGGCGCGGATGCGTCCCGCCAGCTCCCAGCCGTCCATGCCCGGCATGGCGAGGTCGATCAGGAACAGGTCCGGCTTCGACCGTGCGGCCAGCAGCAGGCAGTCCGCACCGTTCTCGGCCGTCAGCACGATGAAGCCGAGCGGGATCAGCGCGTCCTCCAGCAGCGCGCGGTGGACCGGGTTGTCGTCGACCACCACCACCATGCGCCGCGGCCCGGCATAGCCGCCGATGGCGCGTCCGGCCGGCGCCGCCAAACGGGGCTGCATGACCTCGGACAGCATCAGCCGGATGGTGAACTGGCTGCCGACGCCGGGCTGGCTGATGAGGGTGATCTCGCCGCCCATGATCTGCGTCAGCAGCTTGGTGATGGTGAGGCCGAGCCCCACGCCCGGCGCCGACGCCGCCCACACTTGGCCGGTCGGTGCTGGGCCAATTGGGGCTGGGCCGGCTTGGGCCTGATCGATGCGCTGGAACGGCTCGAACACGCGGTCCTGGTCCGCGCGCCCGATGCCGATGCCGCTGTCGGACACCACGATCTCGGCGATCGCGCCGCGCCAGCGGACGCCCAGGCCGACGTTGCCCTGATGGGTGAACTTGATGGCGTTGGACAGCAGGTTGATCAGGATCTGCCGCAGCCGGCGCTCGTCGGTGTAGACCACAGCGGGGATGCCCGGGGGCAGGTTGAACGCGAACCCCAGCCCCTTGGCCTCGGCCTGTAGCCGGAACATGTTGGCGATCTGGCCCATGAACTCCGCCAGGCGGACCTCGTCGCGATACAGCTCGATCCGCCCGGCTTCGATCTTCGAGATGTCCAGCAGGCCCTCGATCAAGCCGGTCAGGTGCTCGCCGCTGCGCCGGATGATGCCGATGCTCTCGCGCCGCGCCT
>CAXTJW010000381.1:0-4044 GCA_964244305.1 uncultured Acetobacteraceae bacterium | reverse complement strand
GATCCGGGCCCCTCTGGTGAGGACGCTGGCGTTGCCAGCCAACCTCGCGATGTCGGATCACCGCGTGCCACGCTGGTTGATTTGGGCATGGTCGGGACCTACGGCCGCAATCACGGACCGATGCCAACATCCTATCCTTCGCCGGCGCGCACGCGGCGTAAAACGAAAGGGGTAGCCGGTGCCGGATCCAAGCAACAGCAATTCAGGCCATATTCGTAACGAGGACAGCGCTCCGCTGGAGCGGCTGCTGTCTGGCCTATCTTCGCCGATCGGTCGAATGTTTGCCTGGATGCAGCGGCCAGAGGCTCGCTGGGTGCGCATCCCAGCCGCGTCGGTGCTGATCATTGGCGGCCTGCTCGGTTTCCTGCCGATCCTTGGCTTCTGGATGCTGCCGTTCGGCGCCTTGCTGCTGGCCGAGGACGTCCTGGTGCTGCGGCGTCCGACGATGCGGGCACTTGGCGCCGTCCAGGCGTGGTGGGACCGGCGACGCGGGACGGCGCGAGGGCGGCCATGACGGCGTGGCTGACGTCGCCCCAGGTCTGGGCCAGCCTGCTGACCCTGACGCTGCTGGAGATCGTCCTCGGCATCGACAATCTGATCTTCCTCTCCATCCTGGCGGCGCGGCTCCCTCCGGCGCAGCAGGCGCGGGCGCGGCAGGTCGGCTTGGCGCTCGCGCTGATCATGCGTCTTGTGCTGCTCAGCGCCATCACCTGGATCATGGGGCTCACCGCGCCCCTGTTCGACCTGGCCGGGCACGGCTTCTCCTGGCGCGACCTGATCTTGATCGGGGGTGGGCTGTTCCTGGTCTATAAAGGCACCCAGGAAATCCATGCCCGCATCGAGGGCGAAGTTGCGCACGACAGCGGCGGCATAGGGCGACACGCGAGCTTTGGCAGCACGATCCTGCAGATCGGGCTGCTCGACATCGTGTTCTCGCTCGACAGCGTCATCACCGCCGTCGGCATGGCGAGCCAGCTCTCGATCATGGTCGCCGCGGTGGTGATTTCCATCGTCGTGATGATGGCCGCCGCCGCCCCGGTGTCCGCGTTCGTGAACCGCAGCCCGACGGTCAAGATGCTGGCGCTCAGCTTCCTGCTGATGATCGGCATGGTGCTGATCGCGGACGGGTTCGGCGCGCACGTGCCCAAGGGTTACATCTATGCCGCCATTGGGTTTTCCGCCCTGGTCGAGCTATTGAATCAGCTTGCCGGGCGGCGGAAGCGGGCGAGCGGCACTGTCGGGCGAAAGGCTGCGCCGTGACCCGGCCGGCGCTTCCGATCGTCAACGCACACAGCCGGCAGGGGGCCGATGCGGCGGCGGGGCGATGTCAGGTTGGCAGCTCCGGTCGAGCCATGGCACCATGCGACACATGCTTTTTAGACGAGGTGTTCATCCGGATCCGCGGCAAGCTGCACTATCCCTGGCGCGCGGTGGACCAGCATGCAAACATGCTCGACATCCTGATGCAAAGCCGGCGGAGTGCCCGTGCGGCCAAGCGTGAGATTCCTGCCCAGTGTCGAGCGTCGGCTGAATAACCGTGCCAAGGTGTCGCACCAGCCGACGCGGCGACGAGAACGGCAGATGCAGCGGTTCAAGTCAGCCCGACATGCGCAGCGCTGCCTTTCGGGTCACAGCCGCATTCACTTCCAGCTCCGCGCCACCGCCGGACCGCCAACCAACACCGTCCAGCCCCCATTGAGCGGTCCGAGCAACGGTTAGTGCAGCATGGTAGCAGGGGCGAGTACTGGCTGACGGTCGTCGCATAGTTTCGTTCCAGAAAGGTTTGTCATGGCCTACCAAGCCGAGTTCTCGCTCCATCCATTCATACCGCAAATTGATTTCGTAGCGGGCTTCAAGGCCTACCGAGAGAAGTATTACGACCCTTTTACGGTTTATCAGTATGATCCTGCAGATGTGCCGACCGAAGCTGTCGTCGTCACAAGTCACAAAACCGTTCCCGACTTCGTGCCGATCAACGGCATGCTTTCGGTCTGCCCGGAGGTTCATGCCTTGATCGAAGAGCTAGAACCGGGGGTGCACGAGTTCTTCCCGGTCCAGATCAAGCCCAAGAACCCCAAGAGGGTGCTGCTGCGCCGCGATGGGCGCAGTCTCACAGAGCCGTATTACCTGCTAAACATACAGATCGCGATTGATGCGGTCTGCATCGAGCAATCCCAAGTTAAGGTTATTCCGATCGCTCCCGGCATCACGCTTGTGAACCAAGAAGGGAAAGTCGTGCTTTATAGAAATATGATCTCCGGGCATCATGTCTGGCGCGGACACAGGCAACTAACAATAAGCAGTTTCTTTTCCGACATTCTTGTAAAGAAAGTGAAAGCTGAGCGGTTCAAAGGACTTGAGTTTGGATACATCAACGAAGTCTGACGCGCTTGTATGTAAACCTTTGATGATATACACGATCACATCAGGTCAGCTCAAGCGCCTCAAGCGTCTGCCCAACCCGGCGCTGCGCCGCCTCGGCAAGCGGCAGGATAGGCCGCGGCGGCACCGCCCGGCAGATGCCGAGCAGGTTCGCCGCCGCATACATCACCCTCAGGCTGCTGAATTCGATAAACAGCTCCCATAACGGCTTGAGCCGGGCGTTCAGCCGCCGGGCCTCGTCCGGATTCTGAATCGCCGCGAGAATTTGCATGGCCAGATTCGGAAACAGCCCGCCCGCCACGCTATACCAAGCGTCCGCCCCGGCCAGCATCGCCTCGGTCGCGTTCGCGTCCACGCTGAAACCGAGCGAAAACCCCTCCGCCGTCTTGGCGCGAAGCTCACGCAGAACGTCCGGCACCCCGCTGGCAACCGGCGAGGGGTTCTTCACGGCGACGACGTTCGGCAGGCGGCTCAGTCGCGCGACCAGATCGGCGCCGATCGTGAAATGGGTCGTGGTGGGGTTGTTGTAGACGCACAGCGGCAAGCCCACCGCCGCCGCCACGGTCTCGAAATGCGTGAACACCTCATTGTCCGTCAGCGGCATGTAGGAGACAGGCGGCAGCAGCACCGCGTCGGCCCCCGCAGCCTTCGCATCCCGGCCGAACCGCACGGCATCGTCGGTCCGCAACGCGCCGATCCCGACCAGGATGGGCACCTTGCCGCCAACCTGATCCACCGCCGCCTCGATGGCCCGGCGCCGTTCGCCGCGATCCAAATACGGAAACGACCCCGTGCTGCCCAGCAACCCGATCGAATTGACCCGGGCGTCCGTCAAGCGCGCCAGCAGCGCCCGCAGCGCGCCGGTGTCGACGCGGCCCTGCTCGTCGGCCGGGGTGATCGGGAAGGCGGAGAGGCCGCGGAACATCGTCATGGCTTATCCCGATAGCACATCACCGGCTCAACTCGCGGATCATCTCGTCCAGCCCGCCCGGCGTCAGCGGATACATCCGGTCGTCCATCAACTGCCGCACCATGCCGATCGAATGGGCAAAGTCCCACTCCGCGCGCGGCACCGGGTTCAGCCAGGCGCTGCGCCGCCAATGGCCGAGCAGCCGCGTCATCCAGGCGCCGCCGGGCTCATTGTTCCAGTGCTCGACGCTGCCGCCGGGCGAGGCGATCTCGTAGGGGCTCATGGTCGCGTCGCCGACGAAGATCGCGCGGTAATCGGGGCCGTAGGTGCGTATCACCTCCTCGGTCGGGATGGTGTCGTCGCGCCGGCGGTGGTTGTGCTGCCACACGCGCTCGTAGGGGCAATTGTGGAAGTAGTAGAACGCCAGATGCTTGAACTCGGACCGCGCGGCAGAGAACAGTTCTTCGGACGCGCGCACGTGGTCGTCCATCGAGCCGCCGACATCGAGGAACAGCAGCACCTTCACCGCATTATGCCGCTCCGGCACCAGCTTCAGGTCCAGCGACCCGGCATTATGCGCCGTCGCCCGGATGGTGCCGGGCATGTCCAGCTCCGTCGCCGCCCCCTGCCGCGCGAACCGCCGCAGCCGCCGCAGCGCGAGCTTGATGTTGCGGGTGCCCAGCTCCACGCCGTCGTCCAGGTCGCGGAACTCGCGCTTGTCCCACACCTTCACCGCCCGGCGATGGCGGCTG
>CAXTJW010000380.1:0-4050 GCA_964244305.1 uncultured Acetobacteraceae bacterium | reverse complement strand
CAGCACGACGTTGAACAGCACGTAGGAGACGCCGATCGTGGTGATCATCGCCGCCGGGCCCTTGATGCCGCGGAGCGGCCGCAGCAGGAAGCGCTCAATCCCGACCCCGATCACGCCGCAGGCCAGCATCGACGCAACCAGGGCGACCAAAAGCGTGCCGGCCAGCGGCAGCCCGGCCAGGATCGTCTGCTGGCCATTCAACCCCAGCGCCTGCAGCGTCAGCATGGCGACCATGGCGCCGACCATGAACACGTTGAAATGCGCGAAATTGATCAGCTCGGCAATGCCGTAGACCAGGGTGAAGCCGAGCGCCAGCAGCGAGTACATCGCCCCCAGGCTCAGCCCGTTGATCAATTGCTGCAGCAGCAGGTCGGTTGATGTCATGGCTTGACCGGAGTCATGACCCTAGCCGGAGCAGGCCAGAGCCATGCCTCAGGCGATCGGCGCGACGCCGACGTACTTGTATTGCGCGGTCGGATCGTCGAGCGGGTGGGTGCCGTCCTTGCGGATTTGGAACACGCTGATGATCTTGTTGCGCAGGTCGCCGTACTCGTCGAACTCGATCGGGCCGAGCATGCTGTTCGGCAGCTTCACCATTTGGATCGCGTCGCGCACTGCGTCCCGGGTCACTGGCTTGCCGCTGGCAGCGACCTTCTTGACCGCCTCGATGATGACTTCGGCGCCGACGTAGCAGGTGATGGTGTAGTCGTCCGGGTGCTGCTTGAACCGGGCAAAGTATCGGTCGCTGAACGCGGCCGCCTTCGGGTCCTCGATCACATGCGGCGCTGCGACCGTGGCATACCAACCCTCGACCGCCGGGAACCCGGCGCCGTTCAGCAGGTCCACCGTCTGCATGCCGTCTCCGCCCGCCTTGATGGCGTCCGGGATGATCTCGTATGCCTGTTTGGCCAGCTTCACGCCGGCCTGGGCCACACCGCCGTAGTACAGCGCCTGCGGGTTCAACGACTTGATCTTGGTCAGGATCGGCGCGTAGTCCGCAGCCTTCGGATCGAGCCGGTCGCGCCCGAGCACCTTGATGCCGCGCTTCACCGCCTGCGCCTGGAACGCATCGGCCAGGCCGACGCCGTATGCGCCGGAGTCGTCCAGCACGAAAATCGTCTTCACCTGCAGCGTGTCGGCCATGTAGTTGGCCATGTTCGGCCCTTGGAACGCGTCGGTCGCTACCGTGCGGAAATAGATCGCCTTGCCCGCGGGCCGGTATTGCTGTGCGAACTTCGGGTCCGTCAGGTCGGGATTGGTCGACGACGGCGTGATGATCGCAAGGTCGCCCTGGCTCAAAATCGGCGCCATTGCCTTGCCCGCGCCTGACATCTGCGGGCCGAGTGCCGCGACATAGCCCTTGTCGGATACCATGGTGCGTGCGTTGGTCGCAGCCTGCGCCGGGTCGTATTGCCCAGCGGTGGCAGTTGCGTCGTCGAGTTTCACCAGTTGGAAGCTATAGCCCGGCACCATCTTGGCGGCGTTTGCCTCCTCGAAGGCGATCACGGCGCCGTTGCCTATGCGGTTGGCGTTCTCGCCGTCGGCCCCGGTGAATGACAGGTTAAGCCCAACCTTGATCACCTTGTCGGCGGCCTTGGCGTCCTGCGGGCTTATGATCGCTGCTGCAGCAAGGCCGACTGCGGTTTGGATAGCGATACGACGTGAAATCATGTCATCGAACTCCCCTGCTGGGACATACCTGACGGGCGTCGCCAACCGCGACGCCCGCACTAGGCCATGAGATGCAAGGGCAGTGCCAGAAGTATCATCCGGCCAACCGCGCTAGCCCACGGTTGGGATCGTCGATGCCGGACTTAGTCGATTATGCCCGTCCCCGATGTACCCGCGTTGCTTGCGCGCGATGCATGGGCGCCTGCCTCACTGGCATTTCCGGAACGGCAGCGAATGCCTCGCGCAACCGCATGCTGGCAAAATCCACCGCCGCCTTACCTTCCGGCACCACCGCGCCGGTGCCGAAGAACTCGTGCGTCACCCCGGGATAGAGCCGGATTTCGGTCGGTATGCCCGCCATCTTGAGCCGGTCACCCAGCATTTCGCCACCCGAACGCAGCGGGTCGATCTGCGCCAAGATGATCGTGGTCGACGGCATGTCCTGCAAGTTGGTCACACCCAGTAGGTTCAGCCGCGTGTCCGCCGCATCCTCCGGACCGCGACCGTAATACTTGATGAACCATTGCAGCGCGGCCTTGCTCAGCGGCTTGGCCCGCGCGTTCTCCATGACGCTCGGCGACGTGAGATCGGTGCTGGCGACGGGGTAGACCAGCAATTCATGCACCGGCAACGGCAGCTTATGGTCCCGCGCATACAGCGCCACGTTGAAGGCCAGGTTGCCGCCTGCGCTCTCTCCGGCTACGGCGATGCGCCGCGGATCGCCACCCAGCGGCTCCGCGTGCTGCAGGATGAAGCGGTAGGCAGCGTTGGCGTCGTCATGCGCGCCGGGGAAGCGATCCTCCGGTCCCTTGCGATACTCGACCGACACCACGATCGCCCCGGCGCCATTCGCCAATGCCCGCGCCGAACTGTCGTAGGTATCGATCGTCGCGATCACCCAGCCGCCGCCATGAAAATAGAGGATGACCGGCAATGGCCCGGATGCCGCAGCGGCCGGACGATAGACCCGCGCAGGCAGCAGCCCGACCGCACCCTGCACCTGAATGTCCTCCACGCTGGCCGGCATAGGCGCCGTGCTCATACCGCGCTGTTGCTCGACTTTGGCCACTGCATCGGCAATCGACGGGTTTGTCCGGCCCTGAGCGGGGGTAAGGTCCTCGGTCGGCTTGCCGCCAAGAGCCGCCTGCGCCGTCAGCACGGCCAGCATGTCTGCCGTGGGCTGGTAAGGAGTTTCACCCTGCGGCGGAGCGGCGCACCCGGATAAGACCAAAGCCGTTACAGCGGCAAACCTGGTAGCACGAACAAATTGCAGCATCGACGTCCTTAATCGTTGAGCAAGCTCTTGCTTTACACCCCCGAGAAATCGGGATGCGCATCTCGAGCGTTGCTTACTTGAAACGATGCGGTCTATCGGTTAATAAAGGCCAGCAAGTCCTGGTTGAGCCGGTCCTTTTCGGTAAAGAACAGCGCGTGGGGAGCGCCTGCATATTCCAAATATTCCGCACCCTCGATCATCTTCGCCGCGATCCGGCCGGACTTGTCCGGCGGCACCGTCGCGTCGCCCTCGCCGTGGATCACCAGCGTCGGCACCCGGAACGCGCTCATGTCGCGACGGAAATCGGTCTCGGAAAAGGCACGCACGCAGTCGATCGTGGCCTTCGGCGAGCCAAGCAGCGCCATCATCAACGCCCACTGCATGATTTCGGCGGTAACGGTGAAATTCAGCAGCCCGGCGCCAAAGAACTGCTTGCCGAACGTCGCCAGGAAATTCGGCCGATCCTTCTGCAATCCCTCGACCATCTGGTCGAAGATGCTGCGGGGCGCGCCGTCCGGATTGTCGGGCGCCTGCAAAAGATAAGGCGTCACGGCGGCGAGCAGAACGGTCTTCGCCACCCGCGCGCCACCATGTCGGCTCATATATCGCGCGACCTCGCCGCCCCCCATGGAGAAGCCGACCAGCGTCACGTCGTTCAGATCCAGCTTATCCAGCACTGCCTTCAAGTCATCGGCGAGCGTATCGTAGTCGTAGCCGCTCCAGGGCTGGCTGCTGCGCCCAAAGCCGCGGCGGTCGTAGGCCACGACGCGGCTGCCCTGCGACGCGAGGAAGACCGACTGGTATTCCCACATGTCGGAATCGAGCGGCCAGCCATGGATCAATACGACCGGACGTCCGCTGCCCCAATCGTTGTAGAACAGCGTCGTTTTGTCGGCCGTCTCGATAAAAGGCATGATGTTCTCCGGATTGGCGGCCTGAACGTAGGATGCCCAGGAAGGTTGCTGCCGGTCGGGCTCCGGTTGTTTGGCGGCCGCCGTGCGATACAGTGAGCCGGCGGCAAATGGGCGGAACGGGAAGCGGCATATGGACAAGGGTCTGCGCAAGGGTCTCACGAGCTATGGCGACGCCGGGTTCTCGCTGTT
>CAXTJW010000379.1:0-4086 GCA_964244305.1 uncultured Acetobacteraceae bacterium | reverse complement strand
GGTGCGGACACGAAGTCGCCAGCGTTGGGCGGCAGATAATGGAAGCTGGTGCCTTCGTCCCGCAGCGCACGGTCGATCAGCACCGTATACGGCGGCTCCCCAACGTCGGCGATCTGCCCGGCAGAAGTGATGCTGACGAGATACCGGCAGCCGGAAATGAAAAGCTGCTCCGCGACAAGCACGGCGAAGGGCGCGCCGACGGCGAGGCCGATGATGCCGATCGGGGTGCCGTCGGACAGGTCGTACTCGAACAGCTCGGTGTGGTAGCAGGCCCAACCGGGGCTCGGCCGGGCCTGACCGGTGCGGCGCAAGTAGCGCACGAGGTCGCCGTCCGGATCGAGCGCGCAGACCGCCGGCACGTCCCGGACCGGAAGACCGCGCTGCCGCCGCGCCTCGCGCAGCAGGCTTTCGGGCCGGAACACCGAGGGCGCCGTGGAGTCCCGTTCGCGCCAGCCTGGGCCCATGCTCTCGTCCTTCACGTTGTGCGCGCCTGTGCGTTTCGGCCAGGTGTGTAGGATCATCCTTCGCCACTGGCCAGGCTGCGCGCACGCCGGAGCATCAGGACGCAGCAGGCGCTCCATGTGCATGCAATGGCGTCAGGCCGGACGCGCCGAGCAGCAAACGCCGGTCGGCGAAGCGCTGTGCCAACTCGGGCTGGTGCAGGCACACCAGGATCGCCAGCCCATCGCGATGCGCCAGGTCGCGCAACAGACCGAGGATGGCTTCGGCATTCACCGGATCAAGGCTGGCGACCGGCTCGTCGGCCAGCAGCACCGCCGCCCGTTGCGCCAGCGCGCGGGCGATGGCGACACGCTGCCGCTGTCCGCCCGACAAGGTGTCGGCCCGGCGCTGTCCAAGGCCGGCGAGGCCGACCCGCGCGAGGCACTCCTCCACCAGCGCCAATTCCCGTGCCGGCCACTGCCGTAGCGTTGCACGCCAGAAGCCGATCCGGCCCAATGCCCCGACCAGCACATTGGTGCGCGCCGTCAGCCGGGGCGCCAGGGCGTGCTGCTGGAACACCACGGCCGGGCGGGTGCCCTCGATGCATCCGGTCGAGGCGATCAACCGGGCGACCGCGTGCACCAAGGTTGTTTTGCCGGCTCCAGAGACGCCCTCGATCGCCACGACCTCCCCGGGCGCTACCATCAGCGAGATGCCCGATAGCACCGGGCGCCGGCCGCGCGTGACGGCCAGGTCGCGGACGATAAGAGCGGCTGCGGTCAGAGCAGGGCCGCCCGCAGCCGCGCCGAGATGCGGTCGGCAACCAATACGAGTGCTACGATCACGAGCAGGATGGCCAGCACACGCGCGAAATCCAGCAGGTCGACCGCGTTCTTCAACTCCTGCCCGACACCCCCTGCGCCGACCAGGCCCAGCACCGTCGAGGCCCGGATGTTGAACTCCCAAATATAGAGCACTGTCGAGGCCATCTGCGGCAACGCGCCCGGCAGCAGGACGACGGTGGCGGCCTGCGCGCGGGATGCGCCGGCGGACAAGGCGGCCTGCACCGGCGCGAGGTCGGCCGCCTCCAGCGCCTCGGACCACAGCTTGGCGATCGACCCGGTGCTGTGCAGCGCCACGCCCAGCATGCCGGCGAACGGGCCGAGGCCGACGGCGGCCACGAAAATCAAGGCGAAGACAAACCCGTCAACCCCGCGCAGCAGGTCGAGCACGCCGCGGATCGGGTGATAGAGCCACGCGACCGGAGCCACGGGGCGGGCGGCGAACAGCACGAGCGGCAACGCGGCCAATGCTGCCAGCGTGGTGCCGAGGGTCGCGATCGCCACCGTCTCCGCTGCCCGGCGCGCGAGGTCGCCGGGGTCGGTGAAGTCAGGCGGAAAGGCTGTCGAGAACCACCGGAATAGCCGAGGCAGCCCCGCCCATAGCCGCGGCAAATCCGGCGAGACCACCCAGAGGCATGCGCCGTAGAGGACGGCGGCGGCCAGCAACGCCGTGGCCCAGCGCGCGGGTGGCAGGACCGCCACCCGAGGCATCAACTCCCCTGCAGCCTATGCAGGGCACGGCCGGCTGCCTCGATGTCGGCATAGCTGTCTGGCTTGGCGGCCACCCAGCCCGTGTAGTGCGGCGGCAGGATCTTCGCGGATTGGGTCGCGTCGATCTTCAGCGCCGCCTCGAGGATGCGCTGCTTCGTCGCCGGGTCGAGGTCGCGGCGCACGGCCAGGGCGTCATTCGGCAGCGGGTCGGAGGTCCAGACGACCTTGACCTGGTCCGCCTTGACCCGCCCGGCCTCGATCATCGCATTGAGGTTGCGGTCGTAGTCGGTCGCGAGGTCGACCTGCCCGGTCGCGACCGCGATGTCGTTCGCCGGGTGCGACGCGCCGTCGCGGTATTTGAAAAAGGTCTTCACGTCGATGCCGTGGGTCAGGAACCACCAATTCGGGATCAACCAGCCGCTCGTCGAACCGGCGTCGGCGAAGCTGATGGACATGCCGCGCGCGTCCTCGGGGAAATGCTCGATCTTCAGGTCCGGCTTGGCGATGATGATGGCGTTGTAGGTCGGCTTGCCGTTGTATTCGACGGTCGCCAGCGCCTCCGCCCCCGAACGGTCCTTGGCGAGGATATAGCCCCACGGCCCCATCCAGGCGCAATCCACCTGCCCATTCGCCAGCGCCACCGCGATGCCGGCCCAGTCGGTCGTCACCATCAGCTCATAGGGGCGGCCGAGCGCCTCGCCGAGGTAGGCGAAGAACGGTTCGTAGGCGCGTTTGGTGTCGCCGGCCGTGGGCTGGAACGGGCCGACGGCGAACCGGACCGGTGCGTCCGCCGCGCGTGCCCGCCCGGCGACGCCGAGCACGGAGGCGGAGGCGATCAGATGGCGGCGAGAGAGCATGCAAGGTCCTCGGCTATTTCCAGCCAAGCATATGGTGGCGCTGCGGGATGCGGCATCGTCGGACAGAGTGATCGCAAAACGATGTCTCAGGCATATATATTACCCAACTCTCCTGGATGTGCGCTGCATGAGGCTTCTGCTGCTTTTCCTTTTTGCCGCAATCGCAGCAACGCCCGCGCGCGCGCTCGAGAGCGCCGCCGTCAGCAGCCCTCGTGCCACGGCGACCATGGTCACGGATACCGATCAGGCCGCCTCGGGCCAGCCGTTCAAGGCGGCGCTGCGGCTGCGCTTGGCGCCGGGCTGGCATACCTATTGGCAAAATCCCGGCGACGCCGGCGTTGCGCCGGAGCTGTCGTTCGATCCTGCACCTGGCACTTCGACGGGCCCGATTGACTGGCCGGCGCCGAATAAGGTCGCCGAGGGGCCGCTGACCACCTTCGCCTATGAGGGCGACGTGCTGCTCCCTGTGTCGGTCACGCCCGGCGCCGGGCCGACGGCGTTGCGGGCGCACGCGAACTGGCTCGTTTGCAGGAATGTTTGCGTGCCGGAGGAGGGGGACTTCGCGCTCGACCTGCCGGCCAATCAGCCATCGCCGTCGGCCCAGGCGCCGCTGTTCGCCGCAGCGTCGGCCCGCACGCCCGTCGCCTCGCCCTACGCCGCGCATATCACCCCCGGCGGCACGCTGACCCTGGAGGCCGGCCGGGCGCTCGCGGCGTCGGTGCGGCAGGCGCAGTTCTTCCCGCTCGGCCAGGGCGTCGACCTCGCCGGAACCCAGCCGCTGTCGGTCGGCGAAGGAACGCTGAGCCTCAAGCTGCCGACCATCGCCGCGTTCGACCCGAACGCCGAGCTGAGCGGCCTGCTCATCCTGCGCGACGAGAAGGGCGGCTCGACCTACCTCAACGTCACGGCCACGCCCGGCTCGGACGCTGCTTCGGCGACGGCCGCTTCATTGCCGGAAATGCTACTGCTGGCGCTGGCGGGCGGATTGATCTTGAACCTGATGCCATGCGTGTTCCCGGTGCTGGCCATGAAGGCCATGTCGCTGGCGCGGATGTCGGGGCATGACCGCGGAGCGGTTCGGGCGCATGCCGTCTCCTACACCGCCGGGGTCGTGCTGGCGTTCATGGCTTTGGGCGGCGGCCTGCTGCTCCTGCGGGTGGCCGGTCATGGCGCAGGCTGGGGGTTCCAGTTCCAATCGCCGGTGTTCGTGGCGGTGATGGCGTGGCTGCTGTTCG
>CAXTJW010000378.1:0-4129 GCA_964244305.1 uncultured Acetobacteraceae bacterium | reverse complement strand
TCAGCCCGGACCGGCTGCCGATCTCGGCATTCGGGCGAATGCCGGCCGATACGACGACCATGTCGCAGGCCAGCTCGGTCCCGTCCTTGAAGCGCAGGCCGGCGACCTTTTCGCCGTCCAGCAACACGGTCGTCGTCAGCTTGCCGAGATGCACCTGGACGCCCATGCCCTCCATCGCCTTGCGCAGCATCGCGCCGCCCGGCGCATCGAGCTGCATCTCCATCAGGTGCGTGCCCAAATGGACGACGTGCACCTCGCAGCCGTGGTTCAGCAGCCCGCGCGCGGCCTCTAGCCCCAGCAGGCCGCCGCCGATGACCGCGGCGCGCTTGCTCTGCGCGGCCTGCGCGACGATGGCGTTGCAGTCGTCGATGCCGCGGAAGGCGAAGATGCCGGGGCGCAGCTTGCCATCGGCGGTCCAGACGCCCTCCATCGGCGGAATGAAGGCGCGGCTGCCGGTGGCGATCAGCAGGACGTCGTATTCCTCCTGGACGCCATTGTCGGCGGTCACGACGCGGGCGGCGCGGTCGATATGCGTCACCCGTGCGCCGCTGTGCAGGCGGATGTTGTTGTCTTTGTACCAGTCCAGCGGGTTGATGTAGATCTCGCTGGTGTCCTGCTGGCCGCTCAGGATATTGGACAGCAAGATGCGGTTATAGTTGCCGTAGGGCTCGTCGCCGAACATGGTAATGCTGAACTGCTCTGCGCCGCCGCGGGCTAATACTTCCTCAACGGCGCGGGCCCCTGCCATCCCGTTGCCGATCACCACCAGTTTCTGCACGGTGCTGCCGAATGTCATGCCGTCCATCGATGCCTCCTAGATCTCGACCAAACCCATATCGAGCGCGAGCGTGCCGCTCGTGCCCGAAGGCGCCGCCAACAGCAATTCCAGCTTCGTATCGGGCATCAGATCCTCGACGACCACGAGCGGGATGTGCACGGCGCCTTTGGCGGCGATCGGGAACAGGCGCATCGGCTCCCCGTCGCGCGTCAGCACGAGCGTGATCATCTCGGCCGCGCTGTTGCCCGCACGAAAATACACCATCTGCGTGCGGCGGTCGGCGGGGACGCTGTAGGACACCCCGATCGACACCGGCGAACCATAGCCTTCGCCGGCAAAGCTATGCATTCCGGTCAGGATGCGGGGGGTACTCTCTCTCATGTCTTAGTCTCCTGGAAAGCATGCCGCGCGGTCCAGGCGGACGGCGCAGGCTTTGTATTCGGGGATGCGCGACACCGGATCGAGTGCCGCGATGGTAAGCTGGTTGGCGCTGCCCTCGCCGCCCCAGTGGAACGGCATGAAGATCGTGTCGCGCCGGATGTCGCGTGTGAGCCGGGCCGCCATCCGGGCAGTGCCGCGCCGCGTGGTGAGCCGGACCGCGTCGCCCGCCTTGATGCCTTGCTGGCGCGCGGTGTCGGGATGGATCTCGGCGAACGCGCCGGGCTCGGCGGCGGCGAGCTCCGGGATGCGCCGGGTCTGCGTGCCGGTTTGGTATTGGCCCATCACGCGGCCGGTGGTCAGGATCAGCGGGTAGTCGGCGCAGGGCGTCTCGGCCGAGCCGACGTGCTCGATGGGATGGAAGCGGGCCAGGCCATCCGCGTGGGCAAAGCGCTCGTTGAACAGCCGCGGCGTGCCGGGATGCGCGGTGTCGGGGCAGGGCCAAAACACGCCGGCCTCGCTTTGCACGCGGTCCCATGTGGCGCCGGCGTAGTCGGCCGGACCGCCGGAGGTCGCGCGGCGGAACTCGGCCCCGGTCGTCGCCTCGTCGCCGGAGAAATGTGCCCCGGCGCCGAGCCGCCCGGCCAGCCCGGCGATCACCTGCAGGTCGGTCCAAACGCCCGGCGGCGGCGGCTTCGCCTTGCGGCGCAGCAGCACGCGGCCCTCGAGGTTGGTCATCGTGCCGTCCTCCTCCGCCCACTGCGCCACCGGCAGCACGACGTCGGCGATGGCGGCGGTCTCGGACAGGAACGGGTCGGCCACCACGAGCAGGTCCATGGCGCCGAGCCGGGCGCGCAGCCCCGCCGCATCCGGCGCGGAAACCAGCAGGTTGCAGGCGAACACCAGCAGGCCGCGCACCTGCGCATCCCCGCCGCCGGCGACCGCCAGCATCTCGCAGGCCGACAAGCCCGGCTGCGGGAGGCTTTCGGGCGCAACACCCCATACCGCCGCGACCTCCGCCCGGTGGATAGGGTTCGCCAGCAGGCGGTAGCCCGGCAGTTGGTCGGCCTTTTGGCCGTGCTCGCGCCCGCCCTGTCCGTTGCCCTGGCCGGTCATGCAGCCCCAGCCGCTGCCGGGCCGGCCGGGCAGGCCGAGCGCCAGCGCCAGGTTGATGAATGCCAAGCTGTTGTCGACGCCGTGGCTCTGCTGCTCCGCGCCGCGTCCAGAGAGGATCAGCGCCCGGGACGCCTCCCCGAGCAGGACGGCCGCGCGCTCGATGTCCCGCGCCGGGACGCCGGTGATGCGCTCGACCCGATCCGGCCAATAGCTGGCGACGGCGCGGCGGACCCGGTCCCATCCGGTCGTGCGCGCCTCGATGTAGTCGACGTCGATCAAACGCTGTGCAACCGCAACGTGCAGCAGGCCATTGGCCAACGCCGCGTCGGTGCCGGGCGTGAGCGGCAGGTGCAACGTGGCGGCCCGCGCGGTCGCAGTGCGGCGCGGGTCGGCGACAACAAGCTGGCCGCCGCGGGCACGGCCCTCGTCGAACCACTGCATGATCGGCGGCATGGTCTCGGCCGGGTTGCCGCCGGTGAGCAGCACGCAATCGGCGCCGGCGATGTCGGCGAGCGGGAACGGCATCCCGCGGTCGATCCCGAATGCGCGCAGCCCGGCGGCGGCGCTGGAGGCCATGCAGAAGCGGCCGTTGTAGTCGATGTTGGCGGTGCGCAACGCGACACGGGCGAACTTGCCGAGGGCATAGGCCTTCTCGTTCGTCAGCCCGCCACCGCCAAAGACTGCGACCGCGTCCGGCCCGGCGGCGGCCTGGATGGTGCGGATGCCGGCGGCGATGCGGTCCAGCGCCTCGTCCCAACTTGCCGGGCGCAGCGCCGCACCTTTGCTGTCTCGCAGCAGCGGGCCGAGCAGCCGGTCGGACTTGTTGAGCAGGGTTGCGGCGGTCCAGCCCTTCCGGCACAGCCCGCCGCGGTTGGTGGGGAAATCCCGCGCCTCGATGCCCCAGGTGGTCCCATCGTGGACGACGTTCATGCCGCATTGCAGCGCACAATACGGACAATGCGTGGCCGTGGTTGTGGAGACTGCAATATTGCTGTCCATCAGACCCGCTGGTGCGTCCGCATTTATGAAAACGTCATCCATGTCGGTTAGCTCAATACCGGGCAGATCGGCTTCGGCCAAGCCAGAAACGCGCCGAAGCCGTTCATTGTGAAGTTTTATCCAAGTTAACGCGCACAAAACTTAAGCATACCTGTCGCCAGAGTCACAGATTGTAGGCATATGCTGAGTGCTGGCGCTGCCGGTCGCGTGGCGATTACGATGCTGCCGCCATGCCCGACCCGGACTCCATGCTCATGCGTTGGGCCAAGGCTTGATCGTAGAGTATCTGCTCCGCCTGCTTATGCGTGGCCGAGAACCGCACCGCGGCAGCGCAGAGCGCGGAACAGAGCACGGTCCAACCCAGGATATAGAGTGCATTCGGCAGGCTTCCGGAAGCCTTCAGCAGGAAGCCTGCCGCCACCGCGCCGATGTTGCCGCCGGCACCGATGATGCCAGCGACGCCACCAAGCGCCTTACGGTCGATGAATGGCATGAGCGCATAGGTCGAGCCGCAAGCCATGTGGGTGAACATGCCGAACGTCAGCATCGCGATGATGGCCGGCACCACGGAACCCATGGTGGAGAAGGCCAGCAAGCCGATGCCCTCGCCAACCATCAGCAGGCACAGCAGCATTGTCCGCCCGTCCAGCCCCCAGTTGCGAGCGACGCGGTCGGACGCGATGCCGCCCAGCGCACGGGCAAACAGCGCCAGCAGGCCGAAGCTTCCCGCCGCCATGCCGGCCGAGGTCAGCGACAGGCCGAAGCGGTCGACATAGTAGCTGGCGGCCACGGCGTGGATGAAAATCTCGACGCCGAAGCAGGCGCCATAGGTGATCGCCAGCATCCAGACCCGGTAGT
>CAXTJW010000377.1:0-4190 GCA_964244305.1 uncultured Acetobacteraceae bacterium | reverse complement strand
GGTAGCGGACGCCGGCGCCGTTCAGGTCGGCGACCTGCGCGTCGGAGAATTCGAGGTGGTCGAGCGTGACGTCGGTGTTCGTGGTCAGGATGGCTTTGCCATCGGGCGGCGATACGGTCGCGAGCAGGTGCGCCATGCCGCCGACTCCCTCGATGGTGATCTTGGTGTTGATGGTGGCGAAGTCGTTGACATAGGTGCCGGCCTGCACCCGCAGTATGTCGCCATCATGCGAGGCGGCGACTGCGTCGGCGATATGGGCGTATTGCTGCCCGGCGCCGACCGTTAGTATTGCCATGACAAAGGCCAATCGCCGAATGCGCCGACTTTCGTCATGTCCTATCCTAAATCTCACATGAGTTTATTCTTTTCGCCTGAAAGAATTGGCTGCTTGTAAAAGCCTGGTCAAGTTAGGATTTATTCGGATACGGGCCAGTTTTCGCTAGAAAACGTTGATGATACACAGTGTACGGTGTCCGCAACGCAAGCCCGTCATTGCGAGGAGCGTAGCGACGCGGCAATCTAGGGCCGCACGCGCCAATCCCGGGTTATGTGGTCCTGGATTGCCGCGCCGAAGACGGCTCGCAATGACGGATATTTACTTTACGGGCGGACTGACCCACTAAAAGCATGCGGTTCCGGCGTGCGTTTTAGAACCCGCCCACATGCCGCTCGATAATCGCCAAATTTCGCAAGTTGGCCTTCAGCGCCATGTCGAACAGGTCGCCAAGGATCGGCACGCTGCCGCCGATCACCTCCAGCCCCACGTTGGCCACCATGCGGGCCAGTTGCGGCGCCGGCACGCCGAGTTGCGCGGCCTCATACACGATATACAGCGATATCGCGCCCAGGATCGCGTCGCCGCCCACGGGCACCAGCCCGACGATGCTGTTCAGGCCGAACCGGAAGCGGGTGCCCGGCAGCGAGAACGCGCCGTCGATCAGCCAAGCGAGGCGGCGCAGCCGCTTGAGCCGGGCTTGCACGTCGGAGACTGCGGAAAGCGGGATAGCGCCAGCCCAAGCCATGTTCAATCTCCCAAATCGCGGACCGCGCCGATGTTGTATCGCGCCCGGCCCGCTTCAATCCCTCCGATGTAAGAGCTTCTCGCTTTAGGTCCGGATTCGTGTCGAATTGCGCAGCGTCGAGTGATGCCGCCCATACAGGAAGTAGATCGCCAGGCCGATCGCCATCCAAATCAGCAGGCGCAGCCAGGTGAACACCGGCAGGCCCGACATCAGCAGCAGGCAGAACAGGATGCCGAGGATCGGCACGACCGGCACGCCGGGCACCTTGAACGGCCGCTTCACCCGCGCGTCGCTGCGGCGCAAATAGATCACCGACCCGCATACCAGTACGAAGGCGAACAGCGTGCCGATGCTGACCATCTCGCCCAGGATGCCGATCGGCACCAGCGCCGCGACGATGGCGACGATGACGCCGATCATGATCTGGCTGCGATACGGCGTGTTGAGCGTTGGGTGCACGTGCGCGAACAGGCCGGGCATCAGCCCGTCCTCCGACATGGTGAAGAAGATGCGGCTCTGGCCATACAGCAGCACCAAGATGACGGTGGTAAGCCCGGTCAATGCGCCGATCTTGACCAGGATGGCGAACCATGTCGCGCCGATCACGTCGACGCCCTTGGCGATCGGGTCGGAGACGTTGAGGTCGGCATAGGGCACCAGGCCGGTCAGCACCGCGGCGACGGCAATATACAGCACGGTGCAGACGACGAGCGAGCCCAGGATGCCGATCGGCATGTCGCGCTGCGGGTCGCGGGCCTCCTGCGCCGCGCAGCTCACGGCGTCGAAGCCGATGAAGGCGAAGAACACGACGGCGGACCCGCGCAGGATGCCGCTATAACCGAAGTGGCCGAACTCGCCGGTGTTGGCCGGCACGAACGGGTGCCAGTTCGCCGAGCTCACGAAGAACGCCCCGACGGCGATGAAGGCGACGACGACGGCCAGCTTGATCGCGACCATGATGTTGTTCAGCCGGGCCGATTCCTTGGTCCCGAACACCAGCATTGCCGTCAATGCCGCGATGATCAGCGGCGCGGGCAGGTTTATGATGGCGGTGGCCGTGCTGCCGTCCGCCAGCGTGACCGTCGTGCCCGGCGCTGCGGCGAACTGCGGCGGCACGGTGATGCCGACGTTGCGCAGGATGCTGACGACGTAGCCGGACCATCCGACCGCCACCGTGGCCGCCCCCATCGCGTATTCGAGCACGAGGTCCCAGCCGATCATCCAGGCGAACACCTCGCCCAATGTCGCGTAGGTGTAGGTGTAGCAGCTGCCGCTGACCGGCAGCATGGCCGCGAGCTCGGCGTAGCACAGCCCGACGAAACCGCAGGCGACGCCGCCCAGCACGAACGAGAGCATGATGCCGGGCCCGGCATACTGCGCCGCCGCCGTGCCGGTGAGGACGAAGATGCCGGCGCCGATGATCGCGCCGATGCCCATGGCCATGATGCTGAATGGTCCGAGGGACTTGGATAGCTTGTGGCCGTCCGCCTCGCCGCCGCGGACGATGTCCTCCACGGATTTACGTGTCATTAGTCCCTGGTCCGACATTTGCCGCCTCCCTGCGTTAAGTCAGCCCGCCTTGCCGGACCGCATCTGTTTCATGCACAGATCGTGCCATTTCCTGTATCGTCACGCACTGGCAAAGGTCCATTGTAATCCGTAGAGTTACGTCTCCAGTATCATCATGCTCTAATGCCGACGTGACCCGGCGATGACGCGTCTGATTTGGACCATTAGCTTGATTTTCCGAGCCGATTCAGCCAACGCCATGGAGCCGGCGTTGGAATCGGACCACTAACGGAACTGAACCGCGTCGAATGCGCTCTGGATTACGCGCTCAACTGGAGAAAAATCGTGAGTATATTTGGCTCGATCATGAACAAGATCTTCCATCCTACCAGTGCTGCGCCGGCAGAAGGTGCGGCGGCTAGCCCGGATGCAGGCGCGTCTCCATCGGCGTTCGATGCGGCTGGCGGGGCTGCGCCTGCTCAGGGGGCGCCCGCTCAGACCGTGGACGTCGGCGCGGTGCTGGGCCAGATGGCGTCGCAGAAGGGCGGCGGCGGCAACTACCAGACCTCGATCGTCGACCTGCTGAAGCTGCTCGACCTCGATTCCAGCCTGGGAGCGCGCAAGGAACTCGGTGAGGAACTCGGCGTGCACGCAGGGGCGGACGGCAGCGCCGAGCAGAATATAGCGCTGCATAAGGCAGTGGTGCAGAAGCTGGCCGAGAATGGCGGCAAGGTGCCGGACAGCATGCGGGGGTAGTGGTCCAATCCACTACTGGCGCATGGCCGGGCGGGGGCGCGCATGCTGCTCCGCCCGGCGACGGCACCTTGCAGCTTCCTAGGAGGGGGCAGGGATGACCGACTACTACGTGGCGGAACTCGGGGCCACCCGCGCCGCGGACCTCTATATCTGCTTCCGCCGCCCCGTGGCCGGACAAGGCGTCTGCTGGCCGCTGCCCTGGGCGGGGGCATGGTCCGAGGCCGAGGTGGTGCAGGCTGCGGCCGAGTTGAATGATGGAGTCCTCACCATCGCCGTGCCGCGGGACGCCGTCCATGCCCTCGCGACGGCGCCGACGCTTGGGAAGATCGACGGCGATGTCGGCCCGGTCGTTCGCAATTCGGCCTCGAACCGCCGGGCGCTGATCGTGGCAGCACGGCGCGACATCGCCCGAATGGAGGCGTTCGAAATTCCGCCCGCAGACAATGCGGCGCGGGGCGACGAGGGTGTCGTCAAGGCGCTCGCGGCGCTGCTGCCGTTGCTGGGCCGCGAGGGGAGCGTCGAGGACGACCGGTTATGGCGCCTGCGGGCGGACCTGCTGGCGCTGCTGTATTCGGACGACCGGCGGCGCATCCAGCGTACGATACAGGCGGTGAACGACGCCGCCGGACGTGTGGCGGCCCCGGCCGGCATCGGCCCGCTGCTGCCGCCGCTGCGCCCATCGCATTCATTGCCAGGTGCGGGGCCAGGCACGGGGCCAAGTGGGGGCGAGGCCCAGGTCGCGATCCTGCGCGCCGCGCCCGCCCCGACGCCACCGCCGCCGCCGTCGCCGGACCTGGAGGTGGCTAAGGGGCCAAGGCTCTGACTTTAAGTCGCAGGCGAGGCTGCCCCCGCCTCAGCTTTTCACCAGGCTGCACCCGCCCTCGCTCATGGGCCGGAACGCCT
>CAXTJW010000376.1:0-4194 GCA_964244305.1 uncultured Acetobacteraceae bacterium | reverse complement strand
AGCGTGGACCAGGCCTTGCCGTAGGTCGAATGCGTGTGCGCCGCCGCCACCACGTCCGGCCGGGCGGCATGGATGGCGGAGTGGATCGCGAAGGCGGCGCGGTTCACCGGGCGGTCGCCCTCCACCACCTCGCCGGTATGATCGACCCGGATAAGGTCGCGGACGCGGATCTGGCCGAAATGCTGGCCCAGCGGGTTCACCCAGAAGCTGTCGGTGTGCTCGGGGTCACGGGCGGTGACGTGGCCGGCGAGGCCCTGGTCGAAGCCATGGCGGGCGAATAGGCGGAACGTTGCGGCGAGGCGCTGCTTGCGGTGCAGCCGCTCCTCCGTGATGGAGCGGGCCGGCGCGGTTTCGCGCAACAGGCTGACGAAGTCGGGGCCGGGGCGAGTGGCGGCAGCGACGTAGTTCATGGCGGGCTCCTATCTGGGTTATTCGGCGGCGACCGGGATGGCGCCGCGGGCATCGGCCAGCGCGCGGACACGGGGCAGCAGCTCCCGCCCATACTGGATGGCGTCGACCAGCGGATCGAAGCCGCGGATCAGGAAGGTGGTGATGCCGAGGTCGTAGTAGTCCAGCATGGCCTCGGCCACCTGGTCCGGCGTGCCCACCAGCCCGGTCGAATTGCCCTGTGCGCCCGTGAGCGCCGCGATCCCCGTCCATAGCCGCTTGTCCAGCCGCGAGCCCTGCGCCGCCGCGGCGAGCAGGCGGCGGGAGCCCTCGTTCGCGGGCGCCTGCTGCGTCTGGCGGGCATTGTTCGGGGAACGGCCGTTGCCCCCGCTGGCCTTCAGCGCCTTGGCCTGCTCCAGGATGGCGTCCGCCTTGGCCCAGGCCTGCGCCTCCGTGTCCGCCAGAACCGGGCGCAGCGACAGGCTGAAGCGGGGCTGGCGCCCGAACGGCGCGGCGGCGGCGCGAATGCGGGCCACCAGGCTGCGCACCTGGTCGTAGGTCTCGCCCCACAGGGCATAGACGTCGGCATGCTTGCCGGCGACGGGGATCGCGGCCTCCGACGCGCCGCCGAAATACACCGGGATGCCGGCGGGGCTGTAGGGCTTCAGGTCGCCGAAGCCGCGCTCCACCTGGTAGTACTTGCCTGCGTAGTCGAACGGTGCATCGGCGGTCCATTCCTGGCGCAGGATGTCGAGGTATTCGTTGGTGCGGGCATAGCGCTCGTCCTTCGTCAGGTGATCGCCGTCCTGCGCCAGCTCGACGTCGTTGCCGCCAGTGATGATGTGCACCGCCGCCCGCCCGCGGGAGAAATGGTCCAGCGTCGCGAGTTGCCGTGCGGCGAGCGTGGGCGCGGTGAAGCCGGGGCGATGCGCGATCATCAGGCCGAGCCGGTCCGTCACGGATGCGATGTGCTGGCCCACCTGGATGCTCTCGGCGGAGGTCGAGTTGAACGCGACCAGCACGCGGTCGAAGCCGACATGCTCGTGCGCCTTGGCGACGGCCTCCACATAGCCCGGGTCGAGCGCCAGCCCGGTGCGGCGCATGGTCTCGGAGGAGTTGAAATGGCCGACGTAGCCGATGAATTCGATGGTCATGATGATGTCTCCTTTGGAGAAAGGGCGCGGGCGGACACACCGTCCCTGCGGCAGCTTTCGTTGGCGTGCGCCGGGTTGCTGCGGCCGGTCATCCTGCCAGGGCCTCGTTGAACGACGCATCGAACACGCGGGCTGCGTCCAGCCGGGCGTGGATGATGCCGGCGGCCAGATAGCGGTCGGCGGTTTTTTGCTCGTCCGCGATCACCTGGTCGTCGATTGGGATCGGCACGGGTACTTCGATGTCGAACACCAGCCGCGCCACGCGTTGCTCGACGCCGATTTCCGCTGCCAGCACGCGGGCATAGTCGTCGGGGTGCACCTGTGCCCAACGCCGGGCAGCGGCCAGACGATGGGAGAAGTCCAGCAGCGCGTTCCGCCGCCGGGCGATCGCATCGTTCGTGGCGACTAAGTAAGACAACCCGGTGAGCAGCCCGGCACCGCCATCCACGACCACGCGCATCTGGTCCACCAGCCGCGCCTGGGCCACGTATACGCCCCAGGAGCACCACGCATCGACCGCGCCGGTGCTCAGCGCCGTCTTGGCCTCGCCAGGCAGCAGATTGGCGATCTTGATTTCGGTGAAAGGCCAGTCCTGGGCCTGGGCGACGGCGAGCACCAAGGCGTGGCCGATCGAACCGCGGTTGACGGCGATGGTGCGGCCCTTGAGATCGGCCACCGACCGGACCGGCGAATCCTTGCTCACCAGGATCGCGGTACCTGCACCGCTGGTGCGGATGGGCGAGATGATGCGCGCCTGCAGCCCGGCCGCCAGCGCGAAGGTGGCCGGAGCGTCGCCGGCAAAGGCCAGGTCGACCGCATTGGCGTTCAGCGCCTCCAGCAAGGGCGCGGCGGCGGCGAATTGGCTCCAATCGAGCCGATAAGGCAGGCCGTCGAGCACCCCGGCCGCCTTCATGACGGACTGCGTGCCACCCTTTTGATCGCCGGCGCGCAGGGTTATGGTTTCGGCCCTGGCGCGGACCTCCGACAGCCCGGCCGCGGCAAGCCCGGCCAGCAGTTGCCGCCGCGTATTCATGACGGCAACCCCAGTAGGCCCAGCACCTCGCGCCGCAGCCGCACCAGCGCTGTGTCGTCGCGGTGACGAGGGTAGGGCAACGGGACCGGCACGTCCGCCCGAATAGGGGCGGGCCGTTCGCTGACCACGATGACGCGGCCGGCCATCAGCAGCGCCTCTTCTACGTCGTGCGTCACCAGCAGGGCGGTGAAGCCGCGGTCCTGCCAGATGCGCACCAGCTCCGCCTGCAGCTGCAGCCGGGTGAGGCTGTCCAGCTTGCCCAATGGCTCGTCCAGCACTAGCGCCTGGGGGGCGGGTGCCTGCTGCAGCGCCGCTACCACCGGACCAGCCCCTTCTGCCAGGACAGGACGTGGTCGCGGTGCAAGATGTCCAAGCTTTCCCATGGGAAGGCACCGGACCGGTCGACCTCCGCGGCATGATCGGCGATGTCCTGCACGAAATCGTCGGCCAGCGCCGGCCCGGCGAGCGTCATACCATCCATGCGGCAGCCCCCGAAACGGGTGCGAGCAGCAGCGGATCGACAACGGCCTGGACTTGGATGGCGCTCATTCGGCCGGTTGTGAATAAGTGCCGGACCGCCCTACTGAGCTCGTCCAGGGAGCGCCACGTGCTTTCGTCCAGTTCCTCGACTTGGACGTGGACGGCGCGAAAACGGAAGCCCGTGCTGGTGGTGATCCCGGCACCGACGAAGGTGCCGTTTACCTCGACGACATGCGATTGTAGCATTTTTGCCTCTTGCCAAAACCAGGCTGGTCAAATTCACCGGCGATCATCGTCGGCATCAATTCAGAACGACTGGAACCAGCAACGACACATCATGACCGTGGCGGCGGCCTGGAATGCTTGATGCTGTTTGACATTGAAAGAGGAATACATAGTTTAATGCTGGTGAGTCGGCGTCAGCGGGTCAACAGGGCGTTTGAATACTGCAGCAGAAAGCACGAATCCGGTCGCGGCTCGCGTCGTTTGTAGAGAACGCTACTCGTCCGGTCGTCACAAACGAACAACCATTTTCCGAGTGCGATTACAGTTTTCGGCCGGCAGGTGGCGTCGTTCGACCGTCGCGACATCTTGCAAGCGCTCCGATCGAAGCCAGCAGGGACGCAGCGCAGGGACGGCCCGGACGGAATGTTCTCTCGATGAGCCTCTGCCCGGTGTCGGCATGCTGCGGATTGAGCGAAGTGGAGCAGGGTTTTTCTTTTTAGAAACGCGCACTTCCGATCGTCTTGAATCGGCTGTTTAAGCCCCGAGCATCATACGCTTGCCCGGAGTAGCGACAGTGAGTCAGACCGCCAAAATCGCCGAAGACCAGTCGACTCGCGATCGATCTGGCCCTGATCGATCGGGCTGGCAGGAGCTGTGGCGGACGGAGGACTGGTGGGCGGTATGGCTTGGGCTAGGCCTTACCATTGTCGCCTATGTGCTGTTCGTGAACGGCTCCAGCTTGGCGTGGCTGGCGGTAGCGCCATCGAAATGGGCGAGCTTCACTCAGCTTGGCGCCCAGTTCGAGGCGAACGCCGGGCGCTATGTGGCGCAATATGTCATGTGGCTGGTCCTATTTACGACCGCGACGACGATTCTCGGTTTCAAGGCGCGTGTCTTCGTGCCCGCGTTCACCCT
>CAXTJW010000375.1:0-4219 GCA_964244305.1 uncultured Acetobacteraceae bacterium | reverse complement strand
GCCTGGCAGATCGGGCCGAACAGGTCGGGCGACGTCGCCATGTAGAACACCCGCACGCGGTCGTCCGACAGCAGCTCCCGCAGTGGAGACCAGTCTGCGTCTGCTGCGGCGGCGTCGAGCCGGGCGTAGTGCAGCATGGCGTAGAAACCCGACTCGGCGGCGCCCTTGAGGCTGGATTTGTCGACGTATTGCCGCAGCGCGTCGGCGGCGCGCTTGCGGTAGGCCGCGGTCGAAAGCTCGGAGCGGGCGACGGCGATAATGCGCGACTCCTCGGGGATTTGCCCATCGAGGAAGCGGTGATACAGCGCCGGCAGCAGCTTGCGCAGCGTCAGGTCCCCCGTGCCGCCGAAGATGACGAACTCGAACGGCGGGACGGGGATGATCTTCGACATGGGGCGATGCACCTGCTGTGGCGATAGTAGTCCGTAGCACGCCTTCGGCCCGCCGTTAGCATGCCGGAGGGCACGACCGGCGCCGGTTAGGCTGCCGAGCCGAGGCTCTCGGAATACAGCAGCCCGGTGCGCGCGCCGACGCCGTAGTACTCGGCGCGCGCCGTGCCGGCCGCCGGGTCGAGCGCAATCATCGCATAGCCATGGTCCTGGACCGAGCCGTCATGCGCCAAGCGCGGCGGCAGCAGCGCCGGCGGGTCGCGCAGGCCAACGAGCGGCGCATAAAGCTGGTCGGCCACGAACATCGGAATGGCGCCGCATCCGATGCAGCGCCCGCGCTCCAACCCGGCGAACGGCGCATACAATCCCATGGTGTGCTCATGCCCCCAGAACCACGCCGCGATCCGCCCAGCGGCGGCGAATCGCCGAAAATTGGCGAGCAGGTTGACGTTCCAGGGGTCCGGCCCGCCGGGCCCGATGCGCGCCAGCGCCGAGAACAGCGGATGGTGCGACAGCAGCACCGTCTGGCCCGGGAACTCGGCGATGCGCGCCTCGATCCAGGCGGCCTCGCCGTCGTCGAGCGACGTGAGTGGATGCGCCTCGAACGGATTATACGCGTGCAGCCCGGTGTCCATCGCGACGAACTGCCAGCGCTGGTCCTGGCTGCGCAGGCAAAAGAAGCTGGCGCGCTGCCGCCACGCTCCCTGGTTCAGCACAGCGATCAGCCCGTAGTAGCCGGCGCCGCCGCTATACATGTCGTGGTTCCCAGACAGCGTATAGACCGGCGGCCGCCTCGCGCCGAACACGGCATCGATCGGCTGGACGAAGTTGCGGGCGCACTCGGACGGCGTGCCGGCATAGTAGATGTCGCCGAGGTGCAGCAGGATGTCCGGCCGCTGCCGCGCGAGGTCTTGCAGCACCGTCAAGGCCGTGCGCCGTCCGGTACCCCAATCGCTGAACAGCGCCACCCGCGCATTGGGCGCGATCTCGATCACGCTGGGCCCGGCGGTCTCCGGGCGGATATACGGGATGCTGCGCCGATGCCCATCGGGGCCGAAATAATCGAGGTAGCTGAGCAGCGTGCCGGCCCAGCGCGGATCGCAGCGGCTATCAAGCAGCTGGTCCTCGAGCCGGCTGCGCTGCACGGCGTCGCCGCCCAGCCCGGCCTGCAGAAGCTGCAGCCCAAGCCGGGCGCAGGTCCAGGCCTGTGGCGCGATGTCCGCGGGGGCCTGCACCGGGATCGGCGCCGCCACCGCCTGCAGCGCGGCCACACCACTCGCGGCCCGTTCGAGCTCCGGCACCGGACCCGGCACGGCCGGACGGGCGACATCCGCCGCCGCCGCCTGGAACAACGAAAGCCGCTGGTCACGGAAGGTGCGGAACTCACTGGGCAGCAATATGGCCTCCGGAACGTGGTGGATATCGATTTGACTTACGCCCGCCCCGCCATGGGGCTGCAATCGGGCGGTAATGCAGTTGTCATATTCGAGGGCTAAATAACGATGCCTGAAATGGATGTAGGCCAGCAAATGAGCATTCCAACGGATCTATCCGGCGTGACGCGGCGACAGGCAATGGCGGGCGCTGCCGGGCTGGCGCTGGCGGGCGCTGCGCAGCAAACGGCCGCGCAGACGGCCGTGCAGCCGGGCGCAAATACGACGGCGCACGGCACGGTGTTCGAGGACGCCGACGGCTCCGGCCAGCGTGCGGCGGGCAGCGCTGGGCTCCCCGGCGTCATGGTCTCGAACGGGCGCGACGTCGTGACGACCGACGCGGCCGGGCGCTGGAGCATCGCCGTCCAGCCGGGCGACGCGGTGTTCGTCATCAAGCCGACCGGATACATGACCCCGGTCGATCCCGTCACCCAGTTGCCGCGGTTCTCACACCTTTATGCGCCCGACGGCACGCCGGCCGAGCTGCAGCTCCGCTTTGCCGGCGTCGCGCCGACCGGCGCCCTACCCGAAAGCATCGATTTCCCGCTCCACCCGCAGGACGAGGCGACAAAGTTCAACGCCATCCTGTTCACCGACACCCAACCGGAAAGCCTCGCCGAGGTCGGCTATATCCGCGACGACGTGGTGGTCACGACCGCCGGCGTCGACGCCGCGTTCGGCATCACCCATGGCGACGTGATGTTCGACGATTTGTCGTACTACGACCGCTACAACCGCATCGTCGGCACGGTCGGGCTACCCTGGTACAACTGCTGCGGCAATCACGACATGAACCTCGAGGCACCGGACAACACGCACTCACGCGAGACGTTCAAGCGGGTTTTCGGCGCCCGCTACAGCGCGTTCCAGTATGGCGGCGCGACGTTCCTGCTGCTCGACAACGTCGAATACCTCGGCACCGATCCGGGCAAGCCGAACGGCTTCGGCAAATATCAGGGCCGGTTCGGCCCGGAACAGCTCGCCTTCGTGCGCAACGTGCTGGCCCACGTGCCGCGCGACAGCCTGGTGGTGATCTCGCACCACATCCCGTTGCGGACGCTCGCCGGCAGCGACGCGGCGACGGCCAACACCGACACGAAGGATTTCCTGGCCGCCATCTCGACCCACCCGAACACCGTCAGCTTCAGCGGCCATACCCATACCAACGAACACTGGTACTTCGGCGAGGCCGACGGCTACACTGGTGGCGGAAGCGGGGGCGGCACGCACCACCACCATGTGCTCGCCGCCGTGTCCGGAAGCTGGTGGAGCGGACCGTTCGACGAGCGCGGCATCCCGGTCGCGCTCGAGAGCGACGGCAGCCCGAACGGCTTCCACGTGCTCGCGATCGACGGCAACCGCTATGTCACGACCCTGGTGCCGGCGCGCGATCCGGCGCGTTCGCAGATGCGCATCGTGCTCGACAGCCAGGTGCACCGGGGCGACGCGGAGGTGCTGAAGGACTACCACCCCGGCGCGCTGCTCGGCGGCCCGATCGCGCATGCGGCGGCGGGGTCGACGCGCGTGGTGGTGAACCTGTTCGACGGCGGCCCGCGCTCGACGGTCACGATGACGGTGGGCCGCGGCGGGCAGCCGGTCACGTTGGCCAAGGTGGAGCGCCGGGACCCGTTCGTGGACGAGGTTTATGAGCGCAACCTGGCGACGAAGAAGCCCTGGGTGAAGTCGGACCGGTCCTCGCACATATGGCAGGCCGCCCTTCCCGCCGCCCTGCCGGCCGGCACGCACCGGATCGAGGTGAATGCGACCGACGAATACGGCCGGGCGCATACGGGCTGGATGGTGCTGGAGGTGATGGGCTGATTTGCACGCCGATGGACGAATCGGGCCGTCATTGTTGGGGTGGACGGCCCCGCCCAAAAGCAGCGTCGCTATAGGATCGCGTCAGATCGTGTAGTCGAACGCCGCGTAGGACAGTTCGCGCAATACCTCGTCTGCGCTGCGGGAGGCGTCGCCGGGCACCGCCATGCGGACGATCCGGGCCGGCACGCCCGCCACGGTGGCCCCCGGCGGCACCGTGGCCAAAACAACGGAGCCCGCGGCAATCCGCGCCTGCTCGCCGACTTCGATATTGCCGAGGATCTTGGCTCCCGCGCCGATCATGACGCCGCGGCCAATCTTCGGATGGCGGTCGCCGGCCTGTTTCCCCGTGCCGCCCAAGGTGATGTCCTGCAGCAACGAAACGTCGTCGCCGATCACCGCGGTCTCACCGACGACCAGACCGGTCGCGTGGTCCAAAAAGATACCCCGGCCGATGCGCGCCGCAGGATGGATATCGGTTTGGAACACCTCCGACGTGCGGCTCTGCAGATATAAAGCGAAGTCCCGCTCGCCATTGCCCCACAGCCAATGCGTCAGCCGATGCGCCTGCAGCGAGTG
>CAXTJW010000374.1:0-4243 GCA_964244305.1 uncultured Acetobacteraceae bacterium | reverse complement strand
GGCCTTATGTAGCTGCTGCCACTGGCGAGATTGGGCTTATAGGCGGCGGCTGACGCTGCCATGGATGGTGCCGGTTCCTCCCTCGTGATCGGTCCTCATGGCGCAGCATGTCCTGCTTTCTGCCGGCGCGCGCTCGCTCAGCGCCGCCAAGATCATGCGCATGTCGGACACCGGCGTAGAAAACGTGTTCCTGCGCCTGCGCTGGCCCGAGACGGACGGAAAACCCGTCTGCCCGGGCTGCGGTTGCACGATCTGCTATGCGTGCCGGCGGCCTGCGGGCCAGCTGCGATGGCGCTGCAAGGCGTGCCGTGGTGATTTCTCGATCACCTCGGGTACGCTGTTCGCCTGGCACAAGCTGCCGCTGCGGACCTATCTGCTCGCCGCCGCCGGCTTCTGCAACGAGGTCAAGGGCAAGAGCATGCGGGAAGCCATGGCGTCCAGCGTGACGGGGCTGCGGATCGGCGGCGAGGGACGGGTGGCCGACCCGGCCGACCGGCGGCGCGCCGAGAACCGGTCGGGCAAGCGCCGGGTCGTGGTGGCGATGCGCGAGCGCGATGGCCGCACGCTGGCGCAGGTGTTCGCAGGCGAGGACGCCGCCGTGCCGGCCCTCCGCCAGCGGATCGCCCCGGGCACCGTGGTGCACGCCGACGAGAGCCCGGCCTGGAACCCGCTGCACGCCCGGTTCGCCATGCGGCGGATCAACCATCAAGACAGCTACAGCGTCGACGGCGCCTGCACCAATGGGGCAGAGTCCTTTTTCTCCCGCCTGCGCCGCGGCGAGCTGGGACACCATCACCACATCGCCGGCCCCTATCTCGTCCGCTACGCGCAGGAAGCAGCATGGCGGGAGGATCTGCGCCGGGTCAGCAACGGCGAGCAGACGCATGGCGTCGTCGGCCTGGCGATGCGAAGCAGCCCTTCGGTCGACTTCTGCGGCTGTTGGCAACGGGCGCAAGCCGGCGATCTCGACGCGCTGGATCGTGGCCTGGCCCGGCTGAGCGATCCCAGGACGGTCTTTTGCACCAGCGCGCAGCTGCGTTCATCCGCGGGCGCGATGGCCTTCATGCCCATGACCTGTTCAGTCAGCGCGCGCGTCGTCATGGGCTGCGGCGCGTCGCGCAGCACGTCGTGGATCAGCCGCAGGCATTCGCCAGGTTGGAACCAGGTGACGCGGAGCCGTTGTTGCCGGGGGCCGGCCTCCTCCAGCACGAGGTCTGGATTGAACAGCCGCATGGCGGCGTCGAGATGCACGAGACTGGCACGATGCTGGACGACCTGCTGCTCCAGATGGCTCACGATCCCGCTCAGCTCGGATCGCTTCTCGCGCAAAGCGTCCATGACGTGCAGCTCGGCCATCGCAACCCTCCATCCTGCATCAAGGTTCAGGATGGTAACCGGACGACCCCGCCCCTCGGAACATGGGCGTGGTGGCGGTTGCTACATGATACCGCAACAAAACCGGCCACCAATCTGACGCGACAGCGTTCGTGTGGCTTCTAGCAGGAGCTGCGGACCATCCTCGGTGTCCACGTCCCCTTCCCCCATGATCCCGACGACGGTCATCGCACCGGCCAAGCCGTTTGGTCCCCATACGGGGGCGCTGAAAGCGTAGATGCCGGGCACGACGAGGCCGCGCACCTCGGCCAAGCCCCGGTGGCGCGTGGCCTCTATCACGGCATCCACGTCCGACCGGGTCCGAAGGCCCGCGCGCCATGCGGGCCCTCCGGGGTCGCCGAGCTCTTCCTCGACGAGACTGGCCGTCCGGGTACGGTCCAGCCAGCTCAGGAACACCCGGCCATTCGACGAGGTGAGGAGGGGTAGGACGCCGCCGAGCTTGACCGTGACCGCGACGGGACGGCCGTTCTCCATCACCCGGACGGTTGTCGGGCCCCGGGGATTCCAGATTGTCAGCGTGACGGTCTCGCCGAGCCTCGACTGCAGGTCCTGCATGGGCAGATGTGCCAGCTCCACCACGTCGATCCTGCGCAGGGCTGCTAGACCGAACTCCAGCGCGAGGGGGCCGAGGTCGTAAAGTCCGTTGGCGCCTTCCTGTCGAACGAGGCCGATCCTCGCGAAGCTGGTCAGGTATTTGTGCGCCTTGCTGGCACTCATCCCCACGGCAGTCGCCAGCATCGTCAGCGACATGGCCGCGCCTCGCTGCGCCAGGGTCGTGAGGAGAGGGGTTCCGACCTCGATGGACTGAATGCCGACCCGCTCCCGGGTCGCTGAACGAACGGCCATTGACAACGACTCCAACACCATTCCTTTATATGACAAGATTGTCGCGATAAGAAAGAGTGGGTCGTGAACGGCGCTGCCGGGAGCCGACTCTGATCCGGAGGAACCCCTGCGATCCGCTCTGCTCACGCCCCCCGCATCCCTGAACCTGAGCATGGCGGCGGGCGACGGCGGAGCTGACGCTTCCTCGCGCGGGGGGCCGGCGTGCCGCATTTTCTACCATCTTTCCTTCTGGGCGCTCACGAGCCCGGCCTTTGCAACCCAGGACCTTGCCGTTCCGCCCGGCACGACAGCGGACGCGATGGCCCGAGGCCGTGTGCCGACCGTCAACGACTGGCGCCAGTATGGGCCCGAGCAATAAAGACACCGGAGGATACGATGAAAAACCCGTCCCGGACGCGAGCGGACCTCCTGAGGGCGCAAAAGAGCCGCACCCGGTTCATCTTCGGCGCGTCTGCGTTCCTGCTTGCATTCAATATCCTCCAGCCGATCCTATCCGTGTTCACGCGGCTGCTTGACCCACCTGCGCTTGGGCCGCTGACCTGGGGCTGGCTCTTCGGCTTCGGCCAGTTCGTCGTTCCGCTGGTGGTGCTGCACCTCTACGTCGCGCGCTCCGACCGCCACGACCGCATCGCGCCCGGCGACGCCGCAACCGCCCGACAGGACACGTGAGATGGCCAGGATCGAGACGCTCCTGTTCCTGTCCGCCATCGTCCTGCTGGCCTTCCTGATCTCCGTGAGGGCGTCGCGGCGGGCCGCATCAACGGGCGGATTCTTCGTGGCGGAAAGCAGCATCGGCCCCGGGCAGAACGGCATGGCGATCGCCGGGGACTTCCTGTCGGCGGCGGCGTTCCTGGGCATCCTCGGCGCCACTGCCATCACGGGCCTACCCGGCTTCTACGTCGCGCTCAGCGTGCCGACGACCTTCGTGCTCATGGCGCTGCTGGTCGCCGAGCCGTTGCGCAATCTCGGGCGCTTCACCGTGTCCGACATGCTGGCGGCGCGGTTCGAGGGGCGGGGATTACGGGCCGTCGCGGCTGTCAATGCCCTGATCGTCAGCGGCATCTACATGATCGCGCAGTTCGTTGGCGCCGGGCTGCTGGTCAGCCTGTTACTAGGGATCAGCTACCCCGCCTCGTTGGTCGTGGTCGGCGTCCTCATGACCTTCTACGTGCTGCTCGGCGGAATGGTGGCCGTCACCTGGATACAGATCTTTAAAACCGGGCTCCTGCTGTTCTCCGGCCTGCTCCTGTTCGCCCTGACCCTCGCGCGGTTCGACGGGAACCTGGGTCGGATCTTCACGGAGGCCGTCTCCCAACTCGGCCCGCGCGCCGTCACCCCGCCGCACCCACCGACGTTGGCCGGCTCCCTGGACTACGTCTCCCTGGCACTCGGCGTCGCAATCGGGCCGGTCGGGCTCCCGCACGTCCTGATACGCTTTTTGACGGTCAAGGACGCCCGCGCAGCCCGGCGCTCGATCGTGGTTGCGAGCTGGATTATCTCCGGCTTCTTAGCGATGGTGGCGTTCATCGGCCTTGGCGCAGGCGTGATCATCGGGCGTGACCAAATCGTGGCGGCGAACCCCGCCGGCACACTGGCAACGCCCATGCTCGCGCAGGCGCTGGGCGGGTCCCTACTTCTGGCATTCGTCTCGGCCGTGATCTTCGCGACCACCATCGCCGTTATCGCCGGCGTGGCCATATCGGCCTCCGGCACGTTCGCACACGACCTTTACGCCAACGTGTTCCGCAAAACCTCGGACGAAAGGGAGCAGCTGCTGGCGGCCCGCACCGCGGCCGGGGCGGTGTGCCTCCTGGCAATCGGGGCGTCCCTCGGGGCGGTCAACCTGAACCTGGCCTATATCGGCACGATCGGAATGGCGATCGCCGCGAGCGGCAAGAGGATGCGTCCGGCATCGAAGCTCTTGCGCCGTTGACGGGTGGCGATCACGGTGCGATGGCCGCCTGCGAACGGGATGCGCGGCGCGCGTTCGCATCGTCGGATT
>CAXTJW010000373.1:0-4253 GCA_964244305.1 uncultured Acetobacteraceae bacterium | reverse complement strand
CTCGGCACCGGGACGGCGCGGACCTATCTCGACTTGGCGCATGCCGTGTGCGATGCGGCGGCGCGGCCGCGGGCCGTGGAGTTCGTCGACATGCCCCAGGCGCTGCAAGGCCACTATCAATCGTTCACGGAGGCCCGCATGGACCGCCTGCGTGCGGCCGGCTACGCCGGGCAGTTCACCCCCTTGGAGGACGGCGTCCGCCGCTATGTGCAGGACCACCTTCAGGGTGCGGAGCGTTACGTATGATCCATAGCGCGGAGCGCTACTGATGATCCCAGTGCTGATGTTCCCCGGTTTCGACCCGGTCATAATCCAGGTCGGGCCGCTCGCCATTCGCTGGTATGCGCTGGCCTATATCGGCAGCCTGCTGCTGGGATGGCGCATCATGCGGCGGCTCGTGCGGCTGTCGCCCCCGGTCGCCAGCGCGGAGCAGACCGATGATTTCCTGACCTGGGCGACCCTCGGCGTCGTGCTCGGCGGCCGGCTCGGCTACGTGCTGTTCTACCAGCCGCTGCACTATCTGCAGAACCCGCTCGGGGCGCTGGCGGTGTGGCAAGGCGGCATGAGCTTCCATGGCGGCACGCTGGGCGTGGTGGCGGCACTGGTGATCTATTGCCGCAAGGAGCGCATCCCGCTGCTGGGCTTCGCCGACCGGCTGGCCGTCGTGGTGCCGATCGGGCTGGGGCTGGGCCGCATTGCCAACTTCATCAACGGCGAGCTCTGGGGCCGTCCGGCGCCGGATTGGCTGCCCTGGGCGATGATCTTTCCGGCGGCCGGGCCGGAGCCGCGCCACCCGAGCCAGCTGTATCAGGCGTCGATGGAGGGCGCGCTGCTGCTGATTGTCATGGCGCTCGCCTGCCGCAGCCCGGCCATGCGCGCGCGCTTCGGCACCCTGACGGGCATCTTCCTCGTCGGCTACGGCGTCGCCCGCATCATCGGCGAGTTCTTCCGCCAGCCGGACGCCTTCCTCGGCTTCCTGTTCGCCGGCGCGACCATGGGCCAGTTGCTGTCGCTGCCGATGATCCTGGCCGGCGCGTGGCTGATCGCCCGCGCCCAGCCCGCCCCGCAGCCCGCGTAGCATGGAGCGCTTGGACGCCTTCATGACCCGCGCCAACGCGGCCTACTACGCGACGCACGACCCCTACGCCGACTTCACCACCTCGCCCGAAATCACCCAGGTGTTCGGCGAGTTGCTGGGCCTGTGGTGCGCCATCGCTTGGGAGGCGATGGGCCGGCCCGACCCGGTGCTGCTGGTGGAATGCGGGCCCGGCCGCGGCACCCTGATGGCCGACGCGTTGCGCGCCATCGGCGGCGTGGTCTCCCCGTTCGCGGCGGCGCTGCGGGTGCATTTGGTCGAAACCTCGCCACGGCTGCGCGCGCTCCAGGCCGAACGGGTGCCGGGCGCAACCTGGCACGACGCGCTGGAGGCGGTGCCGCCGGGCCCGATGCTGCTGCTCGCCAACGAGTTCCTGGACGCGCTGCCGATCCGCCAGTTCGTGCGCCGCGGGGCCGGCTGGACCGAACGCTTCGTCGAGCATGGCGGCTTCGTCGAACAGCCGGCAGCGTGGCCGGAGGCCATCGACGCGGACGATGGCGCGATCGTCGAGCTGTGCGAGCCCGCACGCGCGGTTGCGGACCATATTGCGCGCCGGGTGCTCGCTCGCGGCGGGACCGCGCTGTTCCTCGATTACGGCCCGGCCGAAAGCGCGCCCGGCGATAGCTTGCAGGCCTTGCGTGCCGGTCGCCCCGCAAACCCGCTGGCGGATCCGGGCGCGGCGGACCTTACCGCGCATGTCGACTTCGCCGCACTGGCGCGGACGGCGCGGGCGGCTGGCGCGGCGGTCTACGGCCCGGTGCCGCAGGGCGTGTTCCTGACGCGGCTTGGCCTATTCCAGCGCACCGGCCGCCTCGCCCGGACCCAGCCGCCCGCGCGTGCGGCGGCGATGGTGCAGGCGGCGCAGCGCCTGGCCGAGCCGGACCGCATGGGCCGGCTGTTCAAGGCGCTGGCGATCGGCCATCCGGGCCTCCCCTGCCCCGCCGGGTTCGAACCATGACGATGGAACCGTTCATCAGCGCCGTACTGTCGTGTCCGCATGGCTTCTTTACTCGCCAGGGCGGGGTCAGCGCGGGGCCGTATGCCAGCCTGAACTGCAGCGTGTCCGGCCAAGATGCGCCCGAGGCAATTCAGGAGAACCGCGCGCGGGTGGCACGGCATCTCGGCGCGGCGCCGGCGAACCTGGTGGGGGTCACGCAGGTGCACGGCACGGAGGTGGCGGTGGTCGCGGCGGCCTGGCCGTATGGGGCCGGACCGCAAGCCGACGCCATGGTCACCAACCGGCCGGGCATCGCACTCGGCATCGTTACGGCGGATTGTGCGCCCGTCCTGCTTGCGGACCCGCAGGCGGGCGTGATCGGCGCTGTGCACGCTGGTTGGCGCGGTGCGGCGGCGGGCGTGCTGGAGTCGACAATCGACGCCATGGTCCGCCTCGGCGCAGGGCGCGCGTCGATCGCCGCCGCAATCGGTCCCTGCATCCGGCAGCCCTCCTACGAGGTCGGCCCGGACCTGCGCGACGCGATCCTCGAACGTGACAGTGCGGACGCCGGGTTCTTCATTGAGGGCGCGCGCCAGGATCGCTGGCAGTTCGACCTGGCAGGCTATTGCCGGGCGCGACTGTGTGGCCTGGGCCGAGTGGATGTGATCGACGCCGACACCTTGGCGGACGCGAACCGGTTCTTCAGCCACCGCCGCCGGACGCTGGCCGGCGGCGGGCCGATCGGGCACCAAATCTCGGCGATCATGCTATAGCCCGGCCATGGGACCTTACTTCCTCTATTTCGTCCTCATATTCCTGGCCGTCGGGTTGGCGAGCTGCTTTTTCTAGAAGGCGCGCGACACTGCCAACACCCGCCCCAAAACTTGCAATAGCCTGCCTTGCGGCGCTCCTCGCCCTCGCCGGGTGCGGCGACCTGCCGCAGCCGTTCCTGGGCCATCCGGGCGCCACGGCCGAACGGCTGTCGCAGCCGCCGCCCTCGCGCCTCGCGGTGCCCACCCCGGCGCAGTCGCTCCTGCCCGACGCCGGCGCCACCGCCTGGGCCGGCGCCGTCGCCGACGCATTGGTGGCGGAGGAGCTGCCAGCGATGGCCGGTGGCGCACAGCGGCGGCGGACCGACTGGACGCTACAGCTCTCGGCCGAGGTGCGCGGCGAGCAGGTGGTGCCGAGCTACGTCGTGCAGAACCCGTCCGGCGAGGCGCAGGGCTCCGCCGAGGGCGCACCGGTCTCCATGGCCGACTGGGCCGGCGGCAATCCGGCGGTGCTGAAGGCGGCGGCGGAGCAGGCAGCGCCGGGCATCGCCTCGCTGCTGGGACGGATCGAGGCGGCGCGGCGGCAAAGCGATCCGAACAGCCTGCTGAACCGTCCGGCGCGCATCTATTTCTCCGGCGTGACCGGCGCGCCGGGCGATGGCGGCACCAGCCTGCCGACGCAGATGCGCACGAAGCTGACGGCGATGGGCCTGGTGATCCAGGATGCGATCGGCGGCGCAGACTTCACCCTGGCCGGCCAGGTGCAGACCGCGCCCGGCGCCAACAACACGACGCGGATCGAGCTGGAGTGGATCGTAGCCGACAGCTATGGCGCGGAGCTTGGCCGGATCCTGCAGCTGAACGAGGTGCCGCCGGGCACGCTCGACCGCTATTGGGGCGACGTTGCGGTGGTGGTCGCCGACGAGGCAGCCGGCGGCGTGCGCGACGTGGTGCTGAACGCGACCGGTGCCCGTAAGCCTGCGAAACCCGATACGGAAACCAAGGCTGGCGCGGAAACAGCTAAGTAGGTCACACTCGGCGTGACGAATGGGTGACAGGCCAGAACTGGGTTGCTAGAACCCTGACCGCCGCTCCCTGCCTCCTTTCGGGACCCCTGCCGTATGAAGATCATCGCCTGCAACAGCAACCGGCCGCTGGCTGAGGCGGTCGCAGCCGCGTTGCACCTGAAGCTGGCGAATGCATCGGTGCGCCGGTTCGCCGACATGGAGGTGTTCGTCGAGATCCACGAGAACGTCCGCGGCGAGGACGTCTTCGTCATCCAGAGCACATCGTATCCGGCGAACGACCATCTGATGGAGCTGCTGATCACCTGCGACGCCCTGCGCCGCGCCTCCGCCCGGCGCATCACGGCGGTCATTCCGTACTTCGGCTACGCAAGGCAGGACCGCAAGGCCGGGCCGCGCACGCCGATCAGCGCCAAGCTGGTGGC
>CAXTJW010000372.1:0-4299 GCA_964244305.1 uncultured Acetobacteraceae bacterium | reverse complement strand
GGGTCTACACCAAGCACATCCAGCAGGCGAACGAGGGCTGCGACTTCGACTTCCTGCGCACCGAGTTCGGCGCGCCGGTGCCGGAGCCGGTCATCTTCTGATTTCTGGCAACATCCGGGGCCACTTGCATTGCGGGCGCGCCCGGTCAATCTGCGCTGACATCGCATCTATCTAAAAGGAAATGCGCTTATGAAAGCGGACAGCGTCCTCGATACCATCGGCAAGACGCCGCATATCCGGTTGGCGCGCATGTTCCCCGGCGCCAACGTCTGGACCAAGTCGGAGCGCTCCAACCCCGGCGGCTCCATCAAGGACCGCATCGCGCTCGCGATGGTCGAGGCTGCCGAGGCCAGCGGCCAGCTCAAGCCCGGCGGCACCATCATCGAGCCGACCTCGGGCAACACCGGCATCGGGCTCGCGATGGTCGCGGCGGTGAAGGGCTACAAGCTGATCCTGGTCATGCCGGAAAGCATGTCGGTCGAGCGCCGGCGCCTGATGCAGGCGTACGGCGCGACGTTCGACCTCACGCCCAAGGAGGGCGGCATGAAGGCCGCGATCGCGCGCGCGACGGAGCTTGCCGCCGAGCACCCGGGCTCGTGGATTCCGCAGCAGTTCGAGAACCCGGCCAATATCGACGTGCACGTTCACACCACCGCGCCGGAGATCCTGGCCGACTTCCCGGACGGGGTCGACGTCATGATCACCGGGGTGGGCACGGGCGGGCACATCACCGGCTGCGCCGAGGTATTGAAGGCGCATTGGCCGAAGCTGCAGGTGTTTGCGGTGGAGCCGAAGTTGTCGGCGGTGATTTCGGGCGGTGCGCCGGGTCCGCATCCGATCCAGGGCATCGGCGCCGGGTTCGTGCCGGCGAACCTGCATCGGGAGGTGCTGGACGGCGTCATCCAGATCGACGCCGAGGACGCGCGCGAGTTCGCCCGCCGCTCGGCCCGCGAGGAGGGGCTGCTGGTGGGGATTTCGTCCGGCGCGACGCTGGCGGCGATCGCCAAGAAGCTGCCGGAGCTGCCGAAGGGAGCGACGGTGCTGGGCTTCAACTACGACACCGGCGAGCGTTACTTGTCGGTGCCGGACTTCCTGCCGGCCTGATTGCCCCAGGGCGGATTGGCGACGGTGTGCCGCCATTGTCCGGCGAACCCCTTGGTTCGACGCGAGCCGGCTTCGGCGCGGCAATCCATGTGTGGACAAAGTCCGGGGTCCGGGCATGGCGTTCCTGGATTGCCGCGTCGCAAGCGCTCCTCGCAATGACGACGTTTTGTAGTGGAGTGTCGTGACAGGCAAACGAACCACTATCAGAGGATTTGCGAACCAAATGCTGCTAGACTAAACGCACATGCCTGCGCAGTTGCGGCCATATCCGTGGCAGCTTTGCCACAAGCGAGGCTGCTATGTTCTTGTCATCGAACTGACATCCGCTAGACATTGATCTTGGCCGAGAAGGTGTGGGACTGCTTCCGTTAACGTTGGATATACGGACAGTGGGAACCCAAATGATACGATATTCGCGGATCCTGCTGGCTGTAGGCATTAGCGCTACGCTGCTTCCGGCGATGGCGACGGCGCAAGAGGATCCGCGGCTGTCGGCGATCGAGGCGCAGATCAGAGCGCTGCAGAACGAGCTGCAACGGGTGCGGCGGGATTTGAACGCCCGGGACGGCGAGGTGCGTGCGGCGCGGCAGGAGGCGGCGCAAGCCCGGGCCGAACAGGCACAGCTCGCCAAGCAGCCGAGCGCCCCGCCGACGGGCGTACAGCGCCCGCAAGCGCTCGGAGCCGCGGCGGCCGGCCCGGACAATTCGCCGGCCTCGAGCCGGGCACCCGCATCCACCAGCGCCGCAGATGCCTCGGCCAATTCAGGCGGTATCGGCTTTCCTCAGGGTCGGCCGACCCTCACGTCCAGCGACGGCCGCGCCTCCTTGGCGGTTGGCCTGCAGCTGCACTACGACGTGGGCGGCTATTTCCAGGGCAGCAACCGGCCAGACAACCGCAGCGTGACCCGGCTGAACACGTTCGGCGAGAACCTGCGGCGCGCACGCATCCCATTCGTGTTCAAGTACGACGATTTCCAAGTCAACCTGACCCCAGACTTCGGCAACTCGCCGGACGGTTCGCCGACGCTGTATGAAGCCAACTTCAACTGGAGCCCGATCAAGCCGCTGGTGGCGACCCTCGGCTACTACAAGCCGCAGATCACCCTGCAGGACAGCATGAGCTCGAACGACTTCCTGTTCCTGGAACGCCCGTCGGTCGTGGAGATCGCGCGCAACATCGCCGCCGGCGACGCACGGTCCGTCGTGGGTGCGCGCTACGCGGCGGATCGCTATTTCCTGACGGCCTACCTGACCGGCGCGCCTTATGGGTCGCAGAACACCACCCTGGCGCAGCCGCAGCAGACCGGCGTCGTGGCGCGTGCCGCCGGGCGCCCGGTGGCAACGGACGACTGGGATGTGGACGTTGGCTTTTCCGCATCCGACGCATTCCACCTGCAGCGAACCGCGACCGGGCAGACCATCAACCTGCAGGACCGCCCCGAGCTGCGGATCGACCAGAACCGGCTGATTTCCACCGGGGCGCTCAATGCCCGCAGCGCCTATGAATACGGCCCCGAGTTCGGGATACGCTGGCGCAACTTCCTGTTGCAGGGAGAATATATCCGCATGGGAGTGGACCGGACCGATGGCGGCGCAGCGGTGCAAACGCCGGGGCTGGAGTTCAGCGGCGGCTATGCCGAGGCAGCCTGGACCATCACGGGCGAGCCGCGGAAATACGTCGCTTCGGCCGGCGCGTTCGGCAGCCCGAGGCCGGCGCGGCCGTTCTCGCTCAAGGACGGCGGCTACGGCGCGTTCGAGCTGGTGGGACGCTACAGCACGGTGAACTTGAACGACCGGGCGACGCCGGGGCGGTCGGCCGCCTCCACCGGGGGCGTGTTCGGCGGCACCCAGGATATCTATGCCGTCGGCATCAACTGGTATCCGAACGAGCATCTGCGGTTCCTGCTCGACTACGACATCATCAACGTGAACCGGCTGAGCGCGAGCGGCACGACCCAGATCGGTCAGCGGGTGCAGGCGGTGGCGCTGCGGGCGCAGGCTGCGTTCTAGTTTTGCCCGCCGCCTAGACCCGCAAGCTGTCGGCAACCCCGCCCACGACTTCGAGCAGCCACTTCAGCGCCGGACTCGCGCCGTGCTGCAGGTGCCATACTGCCGAAAGCTGGGCTTCCGGACCTGGATAGGGCGGGTCCATGAGCCGCAACCGGTAGTGGTCTGCCAGCGCGGCGCCTAAGCGCCAGGGCACCAGGGCCGCAAGGTCGGTCTCACCCACGACCGCCAGCGCCGTGTGCGTGTTCGGCACCGTGAGCCGGACCTGACGCCGCCTGCCAATGCCGGCCAGGGCGTTCGTCAGGGCGCTGTCGCCGTCCTGCGCCACCCGGCGCTCCAGGCCACGCTCGACAATCACCCCGTCCAAAGCCTCCGTATTCTCGTCCGTCACGGCCCGGACCACGTGCTGCAGGTCAGCCAGCCGTTCTAGGGTCAGCGGCTGCTGGGCTGCGGGATGATCGGCGCGCAGCACCCAGACCAGGCGATCGTGCAGCAGGTCGAGCCGGCCAAGGTGCTCCGGCACCCTGCTGTAGCTGCCGATGGCAAGATCGAGGCGTCCGGTGTCGAGCGCCTCCGTGATATCGATGCTGTCTTGCGAGACCCTTATCTCCACGGCAGGCGCGTGCAACCGGACGTGCTGAACGATCTTTGGCAGCAGGACCGTGCAAGCATAAGGGCTGGCGGCGATGTGATAGCGATACTCCGCAGTGCCGGGATCGAAGACATCGGCCGTCAGGGCGGCTTGCAATGCGAGCAGCCCGGCGCGCAGCCGCGGCCCGACAGCGCGCGCCTTCGCGGTCGGCACCATGCCGTCTGGACCCTTGATGAACAACTCGTCGCCAAGGAGGTCGCGCAGCCGGGCGAGGGCATGGCTCACGGCTGATTGAGTGACACCCAGGCGGCTGCCCGCCCGGGTGACGCTGCGCTCCTCGAACAAGGCGTCGAACACGCGAAGCAGGTTCAGGTCGAGATTTAAGAAGTTCGGCATCGGCCAGCCTTTCTCGACAGGAGGCATGCATGAGGGGCGTTCATGCGGCCTATGCCAACTTATCATTGGCGTCTGGCCGTGCGGCGGAGGTCAGATGCATCAGCGGTTGCTGAGCGGATGCAGCTGGCGATTTCTATGAGGGAGTATTCACATGCGCAGCTTTATCGTTATCGGGGCGCTGGTGGCACTGGCGGGCTGTAA
>CAXTJW010000371.1:0-4299 GCA_964244305.1 uncultured Acetobacteraceae bacterium | reverse complement strand
AGCACCAGCCGTTGCAATGGAACATCGGCAGCGTCCAGAGATACACCGGATGCTGCGCCATGCCCCAGGTCACGGCATTGCCGAGCGCGTTCAGGTATGCGCCGCGATGGTGCGAAACCACGCCCTTCGGGTTGCCGGTGGTGCCGGAGGTGTAGTTGAGCGCGATGGCGTCCCATTCGTCGCCGGGTCCGGACCACTCGAAGGCCGGGTCGCCGGCGGCCAGGAACGCCTCGTATTCAATTTGACCGACATGGTCGCCGGGCGGTGCGAGCGCGTCGTCGATGTCGACCACATAGGGCCGCGCATCGTCCGGCATCAGGCCGAGCGCCTTCGCCATGGTCGGCGCGAACTCGCGGTCGATGAGCACGACGCGGGCCTCGCCATGCGTCAGGATGAAGGCGACCGTCTCGGCGTCCAGCCGCACGTTGATGGCGCATAGCATCGCGCCGAGCATGGGGACGCCGAAATGCGCCTCGACCATCGCGGGTGTGTTGGGCGCCATGATCGCCACGGTGTCGCCCCGTTGCACGCCTTGCGCGGCCAAGGCGGAAGCCATGCGCCTGCAGCGAGCGTAGGTCTCGCCCCAGCTGGCGCGATGCGGCCCGTGGATGATCGCCGTGCGGTCCGGGAACACGCCCGCGGTGCGCCGGATGAAGCTCATGGGCGACAGCGGCTCATAGTTGGCGGCGACCTTCGGCAGGTCGAACTTGTCGCGTGCCATGGCGGTCCCCCCTCAGAAGCCGAACATGTGGTCCAGGCTGAACCCGCCGGCCTCATCCATCAAGCCATGATAGCCAAATAGCCGGCAGGTCGCATCCCGGATCAGCACGTAGCCGCGCGGACCCGCCTGGTTCAGCAGTGCGCCCCCGAACACCAAATGCGGCCACACCATCGCGGACCCGGAGCAGGCGATGCGCAGCGGCTGCTCCGCGATCACCCGGCCGTCGCTGTCGTGCAGCAGCAGCGCCGTGGTTGACCACGGATGCCAAGCCGCCGAAGCCGCGTAGATCAGCGCGGCGTAGCTGTGCCGCCCAGCGTCGCCGAGCTTTAGGAACAGCCGCGTCGATAGGCCCGGCGGCGGCCCGGAATAGCTCTGCGGCTCGTCGCGGTAGGTCATCGCGGTGTTGTAGATGTGTGCGCCGAAGCTACTCTCGGCCGCATGGCCGCTGGTCCGGTCCTCGTAGCGCAGCAGCGCGTGCAGCCAGCCGTCGGCCTCGCCGCCATCCCGAAAATCATACACGAGGTCGGCGTGGCCCTCCTCCACGTCGAACTCGGCGAGGTCGAGCGCCAGGTCGTGGTTGCGCGGCAGGCAGCCCAGGAAGCGGTTGGCGACCAGGCGGCCCTCCGTGTCGAACACGTCGATGCGGATGGGGAGGTTGTCCTGCCGCTCCGCCATCGGGGTCGGCAGCACGACACTGCGAAAGCGCTCGCGCGGCAGGATGGGGAAGGGCAGCAGATAGCCGCGGCCCAGCAGGTTGTGCAGCGACGGAATGCCGGGGTCGGGCGACAGGCCAGCGCGTTCCACGTTCAGATGGGCGATGCGGGTGCGCCCGGCGCGCGTCACCTCATAGCGCGGGCGGACCACGTGGCGGCCGGCGCGGACTTCGATCTGCGCCGGCCATTGCAGCCCGGGCAGCACGTCGGCGACGTCGAGCGCCAGGCTGGCGTAGGGGCCGACCTCCTGCTGCAGCGGCGCCGGGGCCTCGGCACCCATGCGGTCCAGCAGCACGGCGCCGGCCGGGATCGGGGCGGCGTGGCTGTTCTGCAGCCATAGCACCACGCGCTCATCGGCGCGCGGCGCTGGCATCCCGGCATAGCGGTCGGCGGGCCAAGCGTTGGCGTCGTGGGTGCACGACAGGCTGGCCTGCGCGCCGGTGCCGTAGGTGTCGAGCGCATATTTCACCACGTCGTGCCCGGCCGCACCGATGGCATGGATGAAAAGCTGGCCGGCGAATTCGGGCAGGCCGAACCGGGCGCGGACCTCGGCGCTGTCGATGGCGAGGCCGCCGGGGCCGGGCGGGACGGGGTGCTCCCATTCCGCGAGCACGGCGCCCGCGCCGTCGAACAGCCGGAGCCATAGCCGCACCGGCCCGGCGCCGTAGCCCGCCCAGTAGTTCGCCGTCACCAGCCGCGTGTGCAGGCCGTCCTGGTCGCGGAAGAAGGCGTAGTTGGTCGCGAAATTCACTCGGTCGAGGTAGCGCTTCGGGTTGCTTAGCATCTCGTCCGGCAGCCGCGCCTCGTCGAGCGTCGCGACCGCCATGCCCGTGGGCAGCATGGGCTTGATCCGTGCGAGCACACGGCCAGCGTCGAACGCCGCGATCAGCAGGGTGGCGCATTCGGAGTGCGGTAAATCCGTCAGCGGCCGGGCCGCGACGCCGGCGCGGGGCACGCCGATCTGCTGCACATCGTGCACATAGCTTTCCGCAGCCGGAGGCATGGCCGGGTGCAGGGCGAACAGCGCGTCCGACACGCCGTCGGGATCATAGACCGCGAGCGGCCCGGCCTCGCGCAGCTTGGCCGCCAGGCGCTGTATGGCCTCGGCGGCGACGGGGTGGGCGAATGCCTTGTAAAGCACGTTGCCGCCGGCCCGCGCGTCGAAGGTCTGGATATCCAGCATCGTCGTCCCCTAAAAATCCAGTCGCCGGCGCATCTCGTCCGCCGCCGCCTGCGTATCGTCGATCGGCACGACGGGCCAGAGGTCGAGCCGGCCGGCGAACGGCCGCAACCGCCCGTCCTCCTGCAGATACCGGTTGAACCGCCGGATGCGCCGCGACCGGCCCGGCAGCCCCGCCAGCAGCACCGGCGCCGAGGTCGCGACCGCCTCCGACACCATCGACACGCTGTCCTCCGTCACCACGATCGCATCCGCCAACGCCAACAACCCAAAATATGGGTTCTCCCCAGCCATGTCCCAAACCCACCCACCCAGCGGCGTAACGGCCCGCTGCAGCGCCGCCCGGGCGTCCGCGGACGTGCGGCGCGATGGCGTGAGCGCCAGGCCCACCCGGTCCGCCCGCATCATGGCCGCAAGCGAGGCGCCCAGCGCGGCAGCCACGTCGGCATCCAGCCGGAAGCGGCCGTTGCTGCCGCCGACCAGCACGGCGACCAGCGGGCGGGGCAAATGGGCGAGCCGCGGCGCCCAGACCGCGGCGGCCTCCGCGAGGCGGGCCGGGGTGGCGCGGTGCAGCGCCGTGCGGGTCACGACGACATTGGGCCCCACGAGCCCATCGTGCCGGTTCACGACGATCAGGTCGAAGCGTGCGGGATCGATGCGCGGATGCTGCACCTGAACCGCCGGGCGCGCGGAACGGCGGAGCGTCGCGCCGATGACGGCTGCCGTGCCGCCGGCGCTGATCACGATCGCGTCGCCGGGGTCGGGCAGCCGGACTCCACGGAGCGGCGCAGGCCAAATGCGGGCCGGAAACCAACGCCAGGGTGCGCGCGGCTGCAGCGATACGAGCTCTGGCGCGAGGCCCGCCGCCTCGGCCAACCCGACGGCCTGGGCCTGCAGCCCGGCATAGGGTTCGCTGAGGACGATTGAGGGACGCATCGGCCGCTTCTCCGCAGTTCGGGCATCTGGGTCAACCGGACGGCGGCTTGGGGCCGGATTTTCTTGACTTTGATGCGGTGCAGCACCATAAAAGCGACGCGCGGTATGACGTGACTTCGTGCGCTGTCTTTGTACACCGGCGTGATCATCTCACTTCTGGCGCCGGTCGCGATCCCGCTGATCGTTGTGCACCCCCTCGCGGCGCAACGCGACCTCCTGGGACGGGCCATCGAAAGACACTGCAACCATGCCAAGCTTCGCAGACCTCGGTCTCGCGCTTCCCATTCTCAATGCATTAACCACTCAGGGCTATACCGAGCCCACGCCGATCCAGGCGCAGGCTATCCCGCACATCATGCAGGGGCGCGACCTGCAGGGTATTGCGCAGACCGGCACCGGCAAGACCGCCGCGTTCGCACTGCCGATCCTGCACCGCCTGTTCGTGGACAAGAAGCCAGCGCCACGCCGCGGCTGCCGCGTGCTCGTGCTGTCCCCGACGCGGGAGCTCGCGAGCCAGATCGCCGAAAGTTTCCGCGACTACGGCCGGCAGACCGGGCTGCGCACGGCGCTGATGTATGGCGGCGTGCCGAAGGCGCGGCAGTCGAAGGCGGTCGCCAACGGCATCGACATTCTGGTGGCGACGCCGGGGCGGCTGCTGGACCATATGCAGGACGGCGCCGTTGTGTTGAACCATGTCGAGGTGCTGGTGCTCGACGAGGCCGACCACATGCTCGACCTCGGTTTCGTCG
>CAXTJW010000370.1:0-4303 GCA_964244305.1 uncultured Acetobacteraceae bacterium | reverse complement strand
CCAGCCGCTTGCCGTCGAGATGCGTCAGGCGTGCCGTGAACGGTGCGCCGGCCGGGGTCAGGAAATGCGCCTCGACCGACCAATACTCGCGGGGGCGGAAATCCTCGATCTCGGCTTCGCGTTCGCAGACCAGGCGCAGCGCCACCGACTGTACCCGCCCGGCGCTGCGGCTGCCCGGCAGCTTGCGCCACAGCACGGGCGACAGGGTGAAGCCGACCAAATAGTCCAGCGCGCGCCGGGCCAGGTACGCCTCGATGAGCGGCTGGTCCAACTCGCGCGGATGCTCCATCGCGAACTCGATGGCGCTGCGGGTAATCTCGTTGAAGGTGATGCGCCGGACATTCACTCCGCGCAACGCCTTTTTGTCCTCGAGCATGGCGCGGACATGCCAGCTGATGGCCTCGCCCTCGCGGTCCGGGTCGGTGGCGAGATAGAGCGTATGCGCGCCCTTCAGCGCCTTGGCGATCGCCGAGACCTGCCGGTTGCCGCGCTCGTCGGCGGCCCAGTCCATCGCGAAGTTCTCCTCCGGCCGCACGCTGCCGTCCTTCGGCGGCAGGTCGCGGACATGGCCGAAGCTCGCGAGCACGGTGAACCCGTCGCCGAGGTATTTGTTTATTGTCTTGGCCTTGGCGGGTGATTCGACGACGACAACGTCAGTCATGGCATCCTTTATGGCGGCGTTGGACGCGAGGCTGCTGATATGGGCACGCGCCCTATCCGACCAACACGACCTGGTTGCCCGGCAGCATCTCTACCCGTTCGGCCAGTTCGAGTTCTAGCAATGCCGTTACCACAGCGGATGCCGACAACTGGCAGCGCCGTATCAAATCGTCAACCGCCGTGGGTGAATAACTCAGCAACTCTATCACCCGGCTCCGCACCGCATCGGGGTTTGGCGCCGGGCTGATCGGCTCGGGCGGCGGCTCGGCCAGGCCGGGGATCCGGCCGTGCACGAACATCGGCGAGCGAGCCAGGCCCTCGCGGCTTGGATGGTCCGGTAGGTTTGCCAGCACGTCCGCCGCCGTCTCGGTCAGGTGCGCGCCCGACCGGATCAGGTCATTGGAACCCCGGCAGCGCGGGTCCAGCGGCGAGCCCGGCACCGCGAACAACTCCCGGCCCTCGTCCTGCGCCATGCGCGCGGTGATGAGGCTGCCGGACTGCGGGGCGGCCTCGACCACCACGACGCCGAGCGACAACCCGGCGATCACCCGGTTGCGCCGGGGGAAATGACGGGCCTGGGGCGCGGTGCCGAACGGCGCCTCCGCGACCACGGCACCGCCCGCGGCAACGCGCCGCTGCAGGTCCGCGTTCTCCGGTGGGTAGGCGATGTCGATGCCGCTGGCGATGGCCGCGACGGTGCGGCCGGTGCTCAGCGCGCCGGTATGCGCGGCGGCGTCGATCCCGCGCGCCATGCCGGACACGACGACTAGGCCGGCCAGCGCGAGGTCCGCCGCCAATATCTCGGCCATGCGCTGGCCGTTCGCGGAGGCATTCCGCGCGCCGACCATCGCGACGGCGCGGGCGGCGAGTGCGCCCACGTCGCCCAAAACAGTCAGCACCGGTGGCGCCACGTCCAGCAACGCCAGCAGCGGCGGATAGTCCGGGCCGCCCAGCACCAGAATGCGGCCGCCTAGCTTGGCGACGCTGTCCAGTTCGCGTTGGATGACGCTGGCCGCGGGCACGGTCGGCGGCGTGGCGCGGCCGCCCGATCTGGCGAGGCCGGGCAGCGCGTCCAGCGCCTCCGCCGCGGTTGTGTAGCGCCCGAGCAGCCGGCGGTAGGTGACGGGTCCGACCCCGTCCGTGCGGGCGAGGCGCAGCCGGTCGAGCAGCTCCGGCTCGGTCATCGGCCTTGGCCAATGCGCGGTTCGGTGCCGGCGATCAGGCGGCGAATGTTGCTGGAATGGCGGTAGAATATGATCGCGCCGACGGCCAGGGTCGCCAGCGCAGCATCCCCGTCGCGCCAAGCCAGCATCAGCAAGGGTGCCAGCGCGAACGCCGCGAGGGCGCTGGCGGAGGAGCGCCGGCTCAGCCGCGCCACCGCAAGCCACGCGGCGCAGCAGGCAAGGCCCACCGGCCATGCCGTTGCGAGGATAACCCCAAGTCCGGTCGCCACGCCCTTGCCGCCCTGTCCGCGCATCCAGATCGACGTGCAATGCCCGACGACAGCGACGACGCCGGCAATCAGCGCCCAGCCCGGGCCGGCCAGGCTCCACGTCGCCAGCACCGCAGCCGCGCCCTTGGCGGCGTCGAGCGCCAAGGTCAGCGCCGCGATGTCCTTCCGCCCGGTCCGCAGCACGTTGGTCGCGCCGATGTTGCCCGATCCGATGTCACGGATATCGCCAAGCCCGGCTGCACGCGCGAGCAGCCAGCCGAACGGGATCGACCCGAGCAGATAGGCGAACGCCACCACCGCAACCGCCGTTGCACCATCTGTCATCCGAACACCCGCCGCCCGGCTTTCCAGGTGCCAACGACCCGGCCCTCGAGCGCGCGGCCATCGAATGGCGTGTTCGGCGCCTTGCCTGGCAGCGATCCGGCCTCGACCTTCCAAATGCGTTCGAGGTCGAACAGGCACAGGTCGGCCAAAGCACCCTTGGCGATCCGGCCGGCGTCGATGCCCAGCACTCGCGCCGGCTGCGCGGTGAGCAGATCGAGCGCCCGCAGCAGCGGCAGGCCATTGCCGTGGACCTGCGCCAGCGTCACGCCGAGCAGGGTCGCGAGCCCAGCACCACCCGGCGACGCCAACGCGAACGGCAGCCGCTTGTCGTCGGCGTCGCGCGGCTGATGGTCCGAGGCGATGGCGTCGATCGTGCCGTCCGCCAGGGCCTCGCAGACCGCAACCCGGTCGGACTCGGGGCGCAGCGGCGGCGACAGTTTAGCGTAGGTGCGGAAATCGCCGATCGCCGTCTCGTTCAGGTCGAAATACGGCGGGGCGGTGTCGCAGGTCACGTCGACCCCATCCCGCTTCGCACGGCGGATGATCGCAAGCGCCTCCGCCGTCGACACATGGGCGAAATGCAGCGCGCCACCGGTCAATTGCGCAAGCCGGATGTCCCGGGCGACGAGGATCGCCTCCGCCGCGGCCGGGATGCCCGGCAGGCCCAGACGGGTCGCGAGCTCGCCCTCGGTCGCGGCGCCGCCGTTGGCGAGGGCCGGGTCCTCGGGATGCTGGACGATGCGGGCACCGAAGCCGCGGGCGTAAGATAGCGCCTGCCGCATCATCCTGGAGTCGGCAATGGCGCGGCGTCCATCGGTGAAGGCGACCGCCCCGGCCTCGCGCAGCAAGCCGATTTCGGCCATCTCCTTGCCTTGGCAGCCGCGGGTCACGGCGGCGTAGGGGACGATGGCCAGGCTGCCGGTCTCTTCCCCGCGAGCGCGCAGCAGGCGGACGAGCGCCGGGTCGTCGATGGCGGGCAGGCTATCCGGCAGCGCGGCGAGGGTGGTGATGCCGCTCGATGCGGCGGCGCCGGCGGCAGAGGCGATGGTTTCGCGGTATTCGTAGCCTGGTTCGCCAAGGGCGGCGCGCATGTCGACGAGGCCGGGGCACAGGATGGCGCCGTCGCCGTCGATGGTTGGCACGTCGGGCCGGCCCAATGCGGGTCCGAAATCGGCGATGCGGCCGGCCTGCACCAGCAGTTCGCCGAACTGGTCGAGGCCGCTCGCCGGGTCGATCAGGCGGACGTTGGTGAAAAACACATCACGCATTGCGGCGACCGGTGCGGGAGAGCACGTCGAGCACGGCCATGCGCACGGCGACGCCCATCTCGACCTGCTCGGCGATGACGCTGTGGACGGGATCGTCGGCGACGGCGCTGTCGATCTCGACGCCGCGGTTCATCGGGCCCGGGTGCATCACCAGCGCGTCGGGCTTGGCCCAGGCGAGCTTTTCCGCGTCGAGGCCGAAGAAGCGGAAATACTCGCGGGCGCTGGGCACCAGGCCGCGCGACATGCGCTCGCGCTGCAGGCGCAGCATCATGACGACGTCAACCCCCTGCAGTCCGGCCTCCATGTCGTGGAACACCTCGACGCCGAGTCTCGCGGCCGCGGCTGGGATCAATGTCGGCGGCCCAATGACGCGGACCCGGCATCCCATCGTGCCCAGCAAATGAATGTTCGACCGCGCCACCCGGCTGTGCATCACGTCGCCGCAGATCGCCACCAGCAGCCCCTCCAGCGTGCCCCGGCGGCGGCGGAGCGTCAGCGCATCCAGCAGCGCCTGGGTCGGATGCTCGTGCGTCCCGTCGCCGGCGTTGATCACGGCGGAGGATACCTTCTGCGCCAGCAGGTTCGGCGCGCCGGACTG
>CAXTJW010000369.1:0-4322 GCA_964244305.1 uncultured Acetobacteraceae bacterium | reverse complement strand
CCTCCGCCAGCGGCTTCTTGATATACTCCTGGATCACCCGGCCCAGCGGACGCGCACCATACAGGCGGTCGTAGCCCCGCTCGGCCAGCCATTCCTTGGCCGCCGAAGACAACTCGATCGTGACGTTCCTGTCGGCGAGCTGCGCCTCCAGCTGCATGACGAACTTCTCCACCACGCGGCCCACGATCTCCTGCGTCAGGCCGGCGAAGGTGATCGTCGCATCCAGCCGATTGCGGAACTCCGGCGTGAACAGCCGCTTGATCGCCTCAGTGTCCTCGCCCTCGCGCTCCGTGCTGCCGAATCCGATGGCCTCCTTCGCCATGTCGCTCGCGCCGGCGTTCGTCGTCATGATCAGGATCACGTTGCGGAAGTCGACGACCTTGCCGTTGTGGTCGGTCAGCTTTCCGTGGTCCATGACCTGCAACAGGATGTTGAACAGGTCCGGATGCGCCTTCTCGATCTCGTCCAGCAACAGCACGCAATGCGGGTGCTGGTCGATGGCGTCGGTCAGCAGCCCACCCTGATCAAACCCCACATAGCCCGGCGGTGCGCCGATCAACCGCGAGACGCTATGCCGCTCCATATACTCGCTCATGTCGAACCGCGTTAGCTCGATGCCGAGGGTGCTGGCGAGCTGCCGGGCGACCTCGGTCTTGCCGACGCCGGTCGGGCCGCTGAACAAGTAGTTGCCGATCGGCTTCTCCGCCTCGCGCAGCCCAGCGCGTGACAGCTTGATCGCCGCCGCCAGCGCCTCGATGGCCTTGTCCTGGCCAAACACCATCGCCTTAAGGTCGCGCTCCAGGTTCCGCAGCGTTTCCTTGTCGTCGGCCGAGACCGACTTCGGCGGGATGCGGGCGATCTTGGCGACGATCTCCTCGACATCGCGCAGGGTCACCATCTTACGGCGCTTGCCCTCAGGCTGCAGCATCCGTGATGCGCCGACTTCGTCGATCACATCGATCGCCTTGTCCGGCAACTTACGGTCGTTGATGTACTTGGCTGACAGTTCCACCGCGCCACGGATCGCCTCTTCGGTGTAGCGGACCTTGTGGTGCTTCTCGTAGTTCGTCTTGAGACCGCGGAGGATCTTGATCGCGTCCTCCAACGACGGCTCATTCACGTCGATCTTCTGGAAGCGCCGCACCAAGGCGCGGTCCTTCTCGAAGTAGTTCCGGTATTCCTTGTAGGTCGTGCTGCCGACGCAACGCAGGCTGCCGGCGGCCAAAGCGGGCTTCAGCAGGTTCGACGCGTCCATCGCGCCGCCGCTGGTGGCGCCGGCGCCGATGACGGTGTGGATTTCGTCGATGAACAGGATGCTGCCGGGGTGCGCCTCAAGCTCGGTCACCACCGCCTTCAGCCGCTCCTCGAAATCGCCGCGGTAGCGCGTGCCGGCCAGCAGGGCGCCCATGTCGAGGGCGAAGATCGTGGACTTCGCGAGGACCTCGGGCACATCGCCCTCGACGATGCGCTTGGCCAGGCCCTCGGCGATGGCGGTCTTGCCGACGCCGGGATCGCCGACATACAGCGGGTTGTTCTTGGTGCGGCGGCAGAGGATCTGGATCGTGCGCTCGATCTCCGAGTCGCGCCCGATCAGCGGGTCGATCTTGCCCGAGCCGGCCTTCTTGTTCAGGTTGACGCAGTAGTTGCTGAGCGCGTCCTGGGCGCGGCGGCCCGGCTTCTCCTCGCGCTCCTCCGGCGCGTTCTCCTCCTTGGCCCCCGTGGTCGGCCGCTGCGCCGAGCGGCCCGGCGCCTTGGCGATGCCGTGCGAGATGAAGTTCACCGCATCGAGCCGGGTCATGTCCTGGAGTTGCAGGAAATACACCGCGTGGCTCTCGCGCTCGCTGAACAATGCGACCAGCACGTTGGCGCCGGTCACCTCGTCGCGGCCGGAACTCTGGACGTGGATGGCGGCGCGCTGCACCACGCGCTGGAAGCCTGCCGTCGGCTTCGGGTCGCCCGGCCGCTCGGTCGCAAGGCCCGATAGGTCCTTGTCGAGGAACTCGCCGAGATCCTGGCGGAGCTTGTCGAGATCGACTCCGCAGGCGCGAAGCACCGTCGCCGCGTCGCTGTCCTCTGCCAGGCCCAGGAGAAGGTGCTCAAGCGTGGCATACTCATGCCGGCGCTCGCTGGCGAGGGACAAGGCGCGATGCAGCGTCTGTTCGAGGTTGCGTGACAACATAGCGACTGACGCTCCTTCGCGCTGGGGTCCTGGAATTTCGCACGGGCCGGTCCGGTCCGATGCAGGCCCGAGCAGTGGTGGTGATACCAATGAAGATGGGTGGGGATATGCGCTTTGTGCAGCCTATTCTTTCTCAATCGTACATTGCAACGGATGCTGGTTCTGCCGGGCAAGGTCCATGACCTGGGTCACCTTGGTCTCCGCCACCTCGTAGGTATAGGCGCCGCAGACCCCGACGCCCCGGCGATGCACATGCAGCATGATGCGCGTCGCCTCCTCGCGGTTCTTTTGGAAGAACCGCTCGAGCACGTGGACGACGAACTCCATGGGCGTGTAGTCGTCGTTGAGCATGAGCACCTTGTACATCGCGGGCTTGCGCGTCTTCGGGCGCGCCTTCACCACCACGCCGATGGTGGGTCCGTCTCCGCTGCCGCCCTTGTCGTTGTCGCTCATCGTTCTAAAAGCCCACTACTCTAAAACCCGAGCCACCGCGCCGCTGCCGCCGCAACGCCATTCCCAGACTGACCCTCCGACACGGAGCGCCTTCGCTTCCAAAAAGGACGACGCACCCGCCTCCACCCAGCGGTTCGCCATCCCTCTATAAGGAGCATATCGGAACGCCGCGGCTTGAGAAAAGGTTTAGCAGCGCCCCGCCCGGATATTCGCCCGGGCCGGCGCCGGCCCAAAACAAGAAAGCGGCCCGGAGGAGACGCCCCCGGGCCGCTTTCAGCGTGGTCCCGCAAGGGGACTTTGGCGGTTAGGCGGCCTTGCCGAACGACTGCACGGCCAGCGACAGGCGGCTGCTGATCGGCGCGAACGCCTGTTCAGCCACCTTGATGGAGGTCTCGGCGACCTGGCTGCCCTGCGTCAGCGCCTTCTCAACCGTCGAGCGGGCCAGGCTGGCCTGCAGGTCGGCCGCGTCCTTGAGCGAGCGGACGCCGGTCATCGCGCGGAACGCGCTCATGGCGTCATCCATCGTCGCCTGCGCGCTGGCGGCCATCAGCTTGCTGAGGTCCTGCATACCGGTCGCGAAGATCTGGCTGGATTTGACCAGCGCCTCGACGTTGCCCTGCCCGAAGGTGACGAGTTGCTCTGCTGTCTGCATGATACGGTTCCTGATATGTTGAAGATGTCGGGGCGTCGCCCCGTTATGGTCGAGAGCCTGTGCCGTCATCCCCGCAAGCGCGACCTGCGGCAGAGTAGGCTGCATCGGGCCTTCCGAGCCGAATGCTGCGCTGCAACATGGGCGTTATGCCGCCTTGGACGTGGAAGGTCAAGCGTTTTGTGCAGTGCAGCATAACCGTGCCGCCCCGGGTTTGGCCGTTTCGTAACGGATTGATCCTAAGTCACTGATCGGGCTATCGTTGCCGGGCGACAAAGGCTGGACATCCCCGTCGAAAAGCACTTAGAGTTGAAAAGTTCACTGATGGGATAGGTCGTAATGACCGGATGTTTGCTCAGACGAGCCGGATTTATCAGGATGTTCACGGCAGTCTCAATAACTATTGCCCTGACATGTTCTTTGTTTCAGCCAGCCTTTGCACAGATCGGCTCTGAGCGTTACGCATCCATCGTGGTCGATGCGGCGAGCGGCGACATCCTCTCGGCGGTGAATGCTGACGAATACCGGTTCCCGGCCAGCCTGACCAAGATGATGACGTTGTACATGCTGTTCGAGGCGCTGCGCGACCGCCGCCTCTCGCTCGCGCAACCGGTCCCCGTCTCGCCATGGGCCGCCTCCATGTCGCCCACCAAGCTCGGGCTGCTGCCGGGCACCTACATCACGGTGGAGCAGGCGCTGCTGGGCCTGGTCACCAAGTCCGCGAACGACGCCGCCGCCGCACTCGGAGAGTTGATGGGCGGCGATGAGGAACGGTTCGCGCAGATGATGACGCTCCGCGCCCGGGCATTGGGGATGACCCGGACGACCTTCCGCAACGCCTCGGGCCTGCCGGATTGGGGCCAGGTGACGACGGCGCGGGACATGACGGTCCTGGCGCGCCACCTCATCCAGGATTTCCCGTCGTACTACCGGTACTTCAGCGTCCCGTCCTTCGTGTTCCAGGGCCGCACGATCATGAACCATCAGCGCATGCTGCAAACCTATCCCGGGGCGGACGGGCTGAAGACCGGCTACATCGAC
>CAXTJW010000368.1:0-4324 GCA_964244305.1 uncultured Acetobacteraceae bacterium | reverse complement strand
CGCGCCGTCAGCTCCTGGCCCATGTAGCAGCCCTTGGTCCAGGATACGCCGTGCAGTTCGTCGAACCCGGCCTCCAGCAGCGTCGTCTTCTCGGGCTCCATGTCGCGCGGCCCATCCGGCAAGCCGAGCGCCAGGCGGAGCAGGTCCCAATCCACAACGGTCGCGTTCGCAGCCAGTGACGTCGTGGACAATGCCCGCCAGCCTGCCCCAGCGACGCGGGGGTCAGGCGCCACGACATCGGCGACGGGTGCCACGCCGCCCCATGACGCATGCACCAGCAGCGGCACCGGCTGCACGGCCACCTTGGCGCGCAGCCGGAACCGGGTCAGGCGCTGCGCCAGCATTGCGGCCTGGCCGGCCTCGCAGTCCAGCAGCAGGCGCTGGCCATCGGCAAAAATGAAAAAATCTGCCAGCCATTTGCCCTGCGGCGTCAGCAGCGCCGCCCACACCGCACGGCCCGGCGCAGCCTCTGCAACATCGTTCGAGACCAGTCCCTGCAGGAACGATACACGGTCGTCCCCGCTTATTTCGATCACGGCGCGGTCGGGCAGCGGGGTCAGCATATCCATAGCCCGCGACGTGGTGCCACACGGTCCTGAACTCAAGCGGCCCCGCCGACGGGCACCCATGGCCTGCATGCGGCCACGAATGCGCACTTGGCAACAACTCGTGCTACACCGGCCGAGCATGCGCATTCTGTTCATAACCGCGACTCGGATCGGCGACGCTGTTCTCTCCACTGGGCTGCTCGATTATCTGCTGGACGTTCATCCGGAGGCGCGCTTCACCATCGCCTGCGGCCCGGTGGCCGAGGGCGTCTTCGCCCGCATGCCCCGGCGCGAGGCGACGCTCGTGGTCGACAAGCAGCGCCTCGACCTGCACTGGCTGCGGCTGTGGCGGCGCACGATCGGGACAGTTTGGGACCTGGTCGTCGACCTGCGCGGCTCGGCCTTGTCGTTTTTCTTGGCTGCCCGGCGCCGTGCCGTCATGCGTGGCGGCCGGCGGCCCGGGCATAAACTGGCACAATTGGCGACTGCCCTTGGGCTCAGCACGCCGCCGCAACCGGTGAGCTGGACGAACGCCGCCGACCAGGCGCGGGCGGCTTCCCTGCTGCCGCCGGGCGCGCGCTATATCGGCCTGGGCCCCACCGCGAATTGGTCCGGCAAAGCCTGGCCGCCGGACCGGTTCGCGGCGCTGTTTTGCGCCCTGCGCGATCAGGCGCTGCCCGGCGCGCGTCCCGTCGTGTTCGCTGGTCCCGGTCCGGTCGAGCAGGCCCTGGCGGCGCCGGTCCTCGCCGCCTTGCCCGACGCAATCGATCTTACGGGCCGGCTCTCACTGCCCGAGGCATCCGCTTGCCTGGCCCGCTGCACGCTGTTCGTAGGCAATGATTCCGGGCTGATGCACCTGGCCGCCGCCACCGGGACGCCCACGCTCGGGCTGTTCGGCCCCACTTCCGCCGTGGAATACGCGCCCGCCGGCCGCCGTGCCGCCATTGCCGTGGCGTCGGGACCCGCCGGTGCTGCGCCGATGGACGGCCTTTCGGTCACCGCCGCCGTCGCGGCAGCGCTCGGGCTGCTGCGGCGATGAGGATCGCGCACATCATGGCCGGAGCGCCCGCCGGCGGCGCCGAGCTGTTCTTCGAGCGCCTGGCGCTGGCGCTGCATGACGCCGGGGATGCGATCCTGCCGGTGATCCGCCGCGACCCTGGCCGTGCCGGACGGCTGACGGCGGGCGGGCTCAGCCCAATTCAGCTCCGCTTCGGCGGCGCGCTCGACCTGCTGACCCGGCCGCGCGTCGCCTCGGCGCTCCGGTCCTTCGCGCCGCGCGTGGCGGTCGCCTGGATGAACCGGGCGGCACGGCAGACGCCCCGGGGCGGCTGGATATTGGCCGGGCGGCTCGGCGGGTATTATGACCTGCGCTACTACCGCGCCTGCGACCACCTGATCGGCAACACGCGGGGCATCGTCGATTGGATCGTCGGGCAGGGCTGGCCGCCCGGCCGCGTGCACCATTTGCCGAATTTTGCCCCCGACCTCGCGGGCGCGACCCCGGCCGCGCTGCCGGTGCCGCCGGATGCGCCACTTGTGCTGGCGCTGGGCCGGCTGCATCGCAACAAGGCCTTCGACGTGCTGATCCGCGCCCTGCCGCTGCTGCCCGGCGTGCATCTGGCGATCGCGGGCGAGGGGCCGGAGCGTGCCGCGCTGGTTGCGCTCGCCCATGGCCTCGCGGTGCAGGACCGTGTGCATTTGCTGGGCTGGCGCACGGATCAGGCGGCGTTGCTGGCCCGCTGCGACCTGCTGGCCTGTCCGAGCCGGCATGAACCCTTGGGCAACGTGGTCATCGAGGCGTTCTCCGCCGGCCGCCCGGTGGTTGCTGCCGACGCGGCCGGGCCGTCGGAATTGATTGTGCCGGGCCGCGACGGCCTGCTGGTCCCGCGTGAGGACCCGGCCGCGCTGGCCGCCGCGGTCGGCGCCGTGCTGGCCGATCCCGCGCTGGCCGCCCGCCTGGCGCAGGCCGGCCGTGCCCATTATGAGGCCGAGCACGCCCAGGCGCCCGTCGTGGCGCTTTGGCAAACGGCGCTCGCCGCGATGGAGCGGGCCTGATGTGCGGCATCGCCGGCATGGTCATGGAGCCGGGCGCGGCACCACCCAACCCGGCCACGCTCGACGCCCTGACCCAGGCGCTCGCCCATCGCGGACCCGACGGCAGCGGCCACGCCGTGGTCGGCCGCACCGCCTTGGTGCAGACCCGGCTCGCGATCATCGACGTGGCCGGCGGCGATCAGCCGTTCTTCGCCGGGGCGGCCACGCTGGTCGCCAACGGCGAGGTCTACAACTACCGCGAGCTGCGTGACGCGATGCCCAGCGTCCACTTCGCCACCCACAGCGACTGCGAGCCGCCGCTGCATTTGTGGCAGCGGGACGGCGCGGCCTACGCCAACGCACTGCGCGGCATGTATGCCATCGCGATCCACGAGCGCGCCCAGCGCTGCGTCACGCTGACGCGCGATCCCTTCGGCATCAAGCCGCTGTATGTCGCCGCGATCGACGGCGGCCTGGCCTTCGCGTCCGAGCCGCAGGCGCTGCTCGCCGCCGGCCTAGTCCGTCGCATTCTGCGCCCGGTCGCGCGGGACGAATTGCTGCAGATGCAGTTCACCACCGGTGCCGACACCATCTTCGAGGGCATCCAGCGCGTGCTGCCGGGCGAGACCCTGCGCATCGCCGACGGACATATCGTGGACCGCAGCAGGGTCAAGGCGCTGCCGGACGGCGGGCCGGAGAGCATCACCGAGGAGGCCGCCCTGTCGCGGCTGGACCGTGCCCTCAATGAAAGTGTCGACCTGCACCAGCGCAGCGACGTGCCGTATGGCATGTTCCTGTCGGGCGGCGTGGACAGCGCGGCCGTGCTGACTGTCATGGCGCGGCTGAATGCGCGCCCCGTGCTGGCCTACACCGCCGGCTTCGAGGCGCCCGGCGCCGCGGACGAGCGCGACCATGCCGCCGCCGTCGCCCGTGCGGCCGGGGCGCGGCACGAGACGATCGAGATCACCGAGGCCATGGTCTGGCGCGACCTGCCGCGCATCGTCGCCGCCATGGACGATCCGGCTGCGGATTATGCCATCATCCCCAGTTGGTTCCTGGCCCAGCGCGCCCGGCAAGACGTCAAGGTCGTGCTGTGCGGCGAGGGCGGGGACGAGATCTTCGGCGGTTATGGCCGCTACCGCAGCGCCATGCGCCCATGGTTCCTCGGCGGCCGGGTGATGCGCGCGCGCGGCACCTTCGACCGCTTGGATGTGCTGCGGACCCGCCCGCCGGGCTGGCGCGACGGCCTGGCGGCGAGCGAGGCGCACGCTGCATCGCCGGGCCGCACCCGGCTGGCTGCGGCACAGGCGACGGACGTGGCCGACTGGCTGCCGAACGACCTTTTGCTGAAGCTGGACCGCTGCCTGATGGCGCATGGAGTCGAGGGCCGCACGCCGCTGCTGGACCCGGCCGTCACCGCGGCCGCCTTTCGCCTGCCCGACGGGATGAAGGTCCGGGACGGCCGCGGCAAGTGGCTGCTGCGGCAGTGGCTGGCGCAGCACATGCCGGAGGCCCGGCCGTTCGCGCCGAAGCAGGGCTTCACCGTGCCGGTCGGCGCGTGGATCGCGGCCCAGGGCGCGCGGTTGGGGCCTTTGGTCGCAGCCCAGCCCGGCGTCGCCGAGATCGCCGACCCGACCCGTGTCGCGGCGCTGTTCCGTGCCGCCGAGGGCCGGCACGAGGGATTTGCCGCCTGGACGCTGCTGTTCTACGCCCTCTGGCACCGCACCCACATCCTGGGCCAA
>CAXTJW010000367.1:0-4328 GCA_964244305.1 uncultured Acetobacteraceae bacterium | reverse complement strand
ACCGGCACCCCGGCCTCGACCTCATCGGCATCGCCCGCGCCGCCTTCGTGAACCTCCGCGCCGGCCGGCTGGTGCAGGGCGGATCGACCCTCACGCAGCAGGTGGCGAAGAACCTGTTCCTGACCAACGCCCGCACCTTTCATCGCAAGGTCCAGGAGCTGATGCTGACCTTGTGGCTGGAGCACAGCTTCTCCAAGGCCGAAATCCTCGAGATTTGGCTGAACCGGGTCTATCTCGGATCGGGCGCCTGGGGAGTGGATGCGGCGGCGCGGATGTATTTCGGCGTGTCGGCGCGCAAGCTGAACCTGTGGCAATGCGCGGTGCTCGCGGGGGTGCCGCGCGCCCCGTCACGGTTGAACCCGCGCACCGATCCGGTTGCCGCTGCGGCACGGGGGCGGGAGGTGCTGGCGGCCATGGCGGCGACCGGCGTCATCTCGAAGGCGGAGGCGGATGCCGCCGGCGCGCGCATCGTCTTCCCCAGCCGCCCGGCCGTTGCGAGCTGGTTCGCCGACTGGGCGGCGGAGGCGTCGCAGGCGCTGATCTCTCCGGGGGCCGACGCGGTGCTGCACACGACGCTCGACGCCAGGCTGCAGGCCGCTGCCGAGACCCATCTTGCCGCGTTGCTCGATGGTCCCGGCGTGGCCGGGGGTGTGGGGCAGGGGGCCGTGGTGGCGCTGGATGCTGCGACCGGCGCGGTGCGCGCGATGGTGGGCGGGCGGGATTGGCACGCGAGCCCCTATAACCGCGCCACCGCTGCCCGGCGGCAGCCTGGGTCGGCTTTCAAGCCCATCGTGTGGCTCACTGCGTTGGAGCATGGCTCGCGCCCGGACGACCCGGTGCTCGACGCGCCGCTGCGCATCGGGGGTTGGACGCCGCAGAACTTCGACGGCACGTTCCGCGGCACGGTGACGCTGGAGGAGGCGCTGGCGCAGTCGTTGAACACGGCGGCGGTGCGGCTGATGCAGCAGGCGGGCGGTCCGCGTCCGGTGGCTGCGGTGGCGCGCCGGCTCGGCATTGCGGACAGCCTGCCCGACGACCTTTCGCTGGCGCTGGGGACCGGGGAGGTTGGCCTGCTGGAGCTCTCGGCCGCCTACGCCACGCTGTTCAACGGCGGACGCAGCGTGACGGCGCAGGCGATCGACGCGATCGAGGCGGACCGGCGGACGGTGCCGGTGCCGCGGACGGCGCAGGAGCGCGTGGTCGATCCGGACCTGGCCGCGATGATGGTGCGCATGATGGCGGCCGTGGTGTCGCGCGGCAGCGGCCGGGGGGCAGCAATCCCGGGCCGGTTCGTCGCCGGCAAGACCGGCACGACGCAGGACTACCGCGACGCCTGGTTCATCGGCCTGGTCGGCGGTGGCATCGCAGGCGGCACGGTCATTGGCGTATGGCTCGGAAATGACGACGGCCGCCCGATGCGCGGAGTTTCCGGCAGCGGCCTCCCGGCACGGCTGTTTCGCGAGATCGCCATCGAATTGCGCTGAGCGCGGTTAGGCCAGGTCTTTGCCCTGCGACTTGGCGACGGCGCTCTTGGCCGTAAGCTCGTAAGCGTCGGCGAGCAGCGTCAGCTTTGCGGTGTTCGGCAGCTTACGGAATGCTTCCAGCAGCAGGAACTCCTCGTTCGAGGGCTCCGCGCCGGCGTATTCTCCCTCCATCAGCGTGCTGATGGGCACATTCAACGCCTGGGCGAGCTTGATGAGCCGCGAGGTCTCTGGAAAGCATGTGCCCCAGATCCAGGCGTGCACGGCCACCCGTGACACATCCATGGTCCTCGCGAGGCTGGCCTGGGTGACCCCACGCTCCGTCATCACGCGGGCGAGGTTATGTCGGAAACGATCGCGGGAGGGGTCGGGCTCTGGCTTCGGGGCCGCGGGCCAACCGCGCAGAACGATGGGTTGCGCCGCGTTTTTCATGTGTTCAACCGCCCGGTATACAGGCCGGTTGCATCTCGACGGGGCCGCTTCAGCTTGATGCCGCACTTCACCGCAATTCCCCAATCTCACGTTTGGCCGCAAACAAGGTGCTATCACGTTCTTGAGAGTATGTAATGTTCTATTTATCGGTTTAAGTGAACTCCCGTACAGAGCGAGCGGGACAATCTGCCTAGCTTGAACGTTACTGCGACCACTAATCTAACATCTAGGTCGCCAACAAGGTAGCGGCCAGGGGGCGTAACGAGATTAGTAGGCTTTTAGCTTGGCGCGCGTGGCCCTAGCGTGCCGTCGAACACCTTGGCCCACGCTGCGAACATGCTCGTCTGATCAAATTCCCGCTCCGCGCGCGCGCGGTTGGCGGCACCCAGCTGTCGCCGGAGTGCAGATTGGCCGATCAGGGCGCGCAGGCTGGCCGCAAGGGCAGCGTCGTCCAGTGCGGTGACGTAGGCGCGGTTCGCAGGTGCCAGCATCGAGCGGATATCGCCCACGTCGGTCGACGCCACCGGAAGACTGGCTGCCATGGCCTCCAGCAACGACAAGGGCATCTGTTCGGTGTCGGACGACATGGCGAAGATGTCGAATTGCGTGACCAGCGTGGCGGGATCGGCGATGTGCCCGGCGAACTGCACACGGCTGCCTATGCCGAGCTCGACCGCAATGGCCTGCAGCGCCGCACGCTCGGGCCCGTCGCCAATGACCACCAGGCGCTCGTGCCCATTCGCCGTCGCGAGCGCGAACGCGCGCAGGAGCCGCCCGATGTTCTTCTCCGCCCGCAGCGCTGCGACGGTGCCGATGACGGGACGTTGGCCGGGCGTCGTGGTGCCGGCAGCGTCGGCGAACCGGCCGAGGTCGACGCCATTCGGCACGTAGCGCAGCCGCGCCGGGTCGAGGCGCCAGATCTGAGTGGCGATCGCCCACAGCGTGCGCGACGGCACGACCACGACGCGGTTCCGCAACAGGATCCGGCGCGCCAACGCTCGTCGGGGCAGCCGGCCGCCGCGATCGTCCGGGCCGAAGCCATCCTCGATATGCACCTGCCGCACGACCGGGATCGCGTTGGCCATCGACCATTCGATCGTGCCCCAGTTGCTCGTGACCAGCAGGTCCGGCCGCAGCGTGCGGAGCAGCCGCCGGCACCCCAGCACGTTGCCGGCCGTGTCGCCCTTGCATATCTCGACGGCGGGGAAGGTGAGATCGAGCCCGGGATCGAGCCGTTCCCGGCAGGACGTATCGCCGTCCATGGCAATGACCGCGTGCCGCCAGCGACGGCCGAAATGGTTGACGATCGCGGCGAACCGGGCCTGTACGCCGCCCACGGCGAACGAGGAGAACACATGCAGGATCAATGGCGGCCTGGTGGGATCCGGCATCATCGCCTTCGGTGCATGCCGGGATAGTAACGTTTATGCCGGGTGCCGCAAGGACCGGCGGGTAATGGGTCAGCTTGCGACGCTTGGCTGGGGCAGGGAAAAACAGCGTTGCAATGCCACGAACACTGGTATTGCGAGGAGCGTAGTGACGCGGCAATCCAGGACTGTACGCACCGATCCCCGGTTATGAGGTCCTGGATTGCCGCGCCGAAGCCGGCTCGCAATGACTGCTCATCGCAATGCGAGTAAACCGACCCAATACCGAGCGGTCTGAGCCAAACCGCTCGGTGTAAGGTTCAATCCGCTCGTGCGGCCTGCTTCTGGCTCTCGGCCGTCACCCGCCATACGACGTTGCCGACGTCGTCGGCGATCATCAGCGCTCCCGTCTTATCCAGTGCCAACGCGACCGGACGGCCGCGAGCGTGGCCGTCATTGTCCAGGAACCCGGTGACGACATCCTCGGCGATCCCGTTCGGCTTGCCGTTCGCAAACGGGACGAACACGACCTTATAGCCATTGAGGATTTCCCGGTTCCAGCTGCCATGCTCGCCGACGAATGCGCCGCCGCTATACTTCGCGGGCAGGCCGCTGCCGGTGTCGAACGCAAGGCCGAGCGGGGCCACGTGCGAACTCAGCGCGTAGTCGGGCACGATGGCCTTCGCGACCAGGTCCGGCCGCTCGGGTTTCACCCGCGGATCGACGTGCTGGCCATAGTAGCTGTAGGGCCAGCCGTAGAAGCCGCCGTCCTTCACCGAAGTCATGTAGTCGGGAACGAGGTTCGGACCGAGCTCGTCGCGCTCGTTGATCACGGCCCAAAGGGCGTGGCTTTGCGGCTCCCAGCTCAGGCCGTTCGGGTTGCGTAGGCCGTCGGCGAAGATGCGATGGGCGCCGGTCGCGCGGTCGATCTCCCAAATGGAAGCGCGGTCGAGCTCGGCGCCGATGCCGTTCTCGGTGATGTTGCTGTTCGATCCGACGCCGGCATACAGCTTCGTGCCGTCCTCGCTGGCGACCAGGCTCTTGGTCC
>CAXTJW010000366.1:0-4341 GCA_964244305.1 uncultured Acetobacteraceae bacterium | reverse complement strand
ACCAGCATCGGCGTATAAAGCCGGGCGGAGAACTGCTGCACGCGGGCGAACAGCGTCTCCCGCCCGACGGGATAGGGCACCGTCTGCACGATCCCAGCGCCGGGGTTGGCGTCCATGACGCCGATCAGCGTCGCGATCGCGCTGACGCCCATCAGGCTGTCGGCGTCGAGCACGACCATGTAGTCGTAGCTGCCGCCCCAGGTGGTGCAGAACTCGGCGAGGTTGCCGACCTTTCGGCCGGTATTGCTGGTCCGGCGGCGATAGTGCAGCGCGCAACTGGCAGGGGAGCGGGCCCGCAGCGCCGTAAAGGCACGCGCCTCCGTAGCCGCGATTACCGGGTCCTGCGTGTCGGACAGCACGAACAGGTCGACATTGCGCAGCTTGGCGTCGTTCAGCGCCCGGGCCATGACCTCGACCGCGGCAAATACCGCGAATGGGTCCTCCTGGTGGATAGGCATGACCAACGCCGTGCGGCTCAGTCCCGACGGCGACGCCGAAACCTGCAGCGACCGGCCCGTCAGCCGGGCCAGGAAGCCCAGCACCGTCGGCCATCCCGTCAGCGCCATGTAGAGCACGTTGGCCGCCAGCAGCCCGAGCAGCGGCCAGCGCATCGGATCGGCGGTGCCCGCGGTCAAGCTGATTGCCAACGCAGTCGCCAGCACCGTCGCGCCGATGATGGGCAGGGCGAACGCCGCCCGCCGTGGCCAGGATGGCGTCGCGGCCCGCAGGGGGCTCACTTGGCACAGGCTCGCCACCGCCTGGTCGGGCCGGAGGGAATCATGGAGCGGTTGCATTTTCATTGCCGTTACGGCCTGTGCCTTGGAGGGAGGTGAGACAGCAATGATCTAACCCCTACAATATGGCTGCCCGGTGGCCACCGGGCAGCAGATCCATGGCATTGCGCCCAGCCGCCAAAAAACGCTCGACGGGCCGGCCTTGGCCCTCACGCAACGCAAACTCCCGCAGGGCCGCCGCGAGCGGTGCAGGGCCGCCGAACTGGAAGCCGATCTGGCTGATGTAGCCGCACGACGCAGCGATCCGACGCTCCAGCCCATCCGCAATTCCAAGCGCGCATTCCCGCAAATCGGACCTGTCGACATGCGGGACCGCATCCGGGTTGCGGATCGCGTACGGCGTGTCCCGATAGAAAGCAAGATGCTGCGGCGCGACATTCAGCACCGCGCGGATCATTTGCCGATGGTCCACGTGGTTGCCCAGGCCTTGCGGCGCCAAAACGATGTCCGGCCGCAGCTCGTCGACCAGCGCCGAGAGCTGCCCGGCCAGAACATGCCACACGTCGTCATCGTCCAAAATCGCGCCAAATAGCCCGGGTGCCGAATGGTATCCGCGGTGCGGAGCCTCCGGCAGGCCAAGCCAGCGCAGGTCCGACACCCCGAGGATGTCCGCCGCCATCCGGTCCTCTGCCCGCCGCAGCGCCATGTAGTCGACCTCCGGTCCCAGCCCCTTGTCGGTCTGGCAGGCCAGTGCGAAACCCGTGGCCGGCAGCACCGTAGCGGTGAACGCCGTCGCCATGACAGTGCGCCAGCCGGCGTCGCCCAACTGCGCCAGCAGGCCGCCGCATGAGAACGCGACATCGTCCAGATGCGGGGACAGGAAAAGCGCGGTCGGCATCTATAGTAGATGTGGCTCGGCGCGAAACCGGCAGGGGGTGACGGGCAACTCCGGCGACCAGGCGAGGTCGGGGGCCTGGCCGGCGACGGTGGCGTAGACCTCCATGATCTGCTGGCCGACCCGCGACCATGAGTAGACCGAACGGCACTCCGTCAACGCCGCGTCCGCGAGCCGCCGGCGCAGCGCGCCATCCCGCAGGACGCGCAGCAGCGCCTCCGCCAGGCCGTTGCGGTCGCCGGGCTCGGTCAGTAGGCCGTTCTCGCCATCGCGGATGCAGTCGACGACGCCGACGGAGCGGCAGGAGACGACCGCGAGCCGGCTCGCCATGGCCTCGAGGATGGTGTTGCTGAACCCCTCGGCATAGGTCGGCGACACGAAGATGTCGGCCCGGCGATACACCGCGGGCACGTCGGCGTATTCGACGTATCCGGTCATCTCGGCGCAGGATTGCAGGCCGAGCAACGGGATGGACGCGGCCGTTTCGTCGTAGGTGGGTCCGATGCCGGAGATCAGCAGGCGGAACTGGTCGCCGGTGGCCCGCAACTGCCGGGCCGCGTCCAGCAGGTCGAGCACGCCCTTCCGGGCATCGACGCGGCCGTGGTACAGCATCACCGGCGGATCGCGCTCGGTCCGGACCCCATTGTCGCCGGACTCCGGATGGAAGCGGTCCACGTCGACGGCGCCGGGCACGATGGTGAAACGGGCGCGGTCGGTGCCGAGGCGCTGCACGACCTCCTGCGCAAACGACTCGCAGCCGATCAGCACGGCGTTGGCATGGTCCAGCACCCGCGTCATCGCCAAGCGGTGCGTCTCGCAGCAGCTCCCGACCCAGTGTCCGTCGCCGCCCTGGATCGACACGACGTTCGGCACGCCGAGAATGCGCGAGGCCTCCAGCGCCGCCCAGCCGCAGGGGTAGCCATACTGCGCGTGCAGCACGTCGAACGGCTGGCGCGCGTGCTCGGCCACAACGGCCGCGACCATGGCCGCCACGTCGCGCTCGAAGTCGCCGTGATCCTGCTCGCCCAACTGCTCCAGCCCGATCACGCGCACGCCGGGCACCTCGGGTGGCGGGCCGCCGCCATAGACCCTGCGGCCGAACTCGTCACCGCGGTATTGGCTGATCATGGTCACGTCGTGCCCGGCCGCGACCAGCTCACGCAACAGGTTCAGCGCGTAGACGCTCATGCCCGAGATGGCCGGGAAGAAGCGGCGGCTGATGAAGCATATTCTCAACGGGCGGCCCTCAGGTAGGCGAGCGACGCGGGGATGATCGTGTCGGCACGGTGGCTCTCGCGCGACATCTCGACGCAGACCAGTTTTTCGTAACCGATCGCCTGCAATGCGCGCAGTACGCCGGGCACGTCCATGTCGCCCTCACCAAACGGCAGGTGGATGTGAACGCCGCGCTGCATGTCCTCGATCGTGACGGTGCCGAGATGCGGCGCGAACTCGGCGACCGCGGCGGCCGGGTCGCGCTCGTCGGTGACGATGCAGTGGCCGGTGTCGAGCGCCAGCCGCAAGCCCGGGATCGCCAGCGCCGCCCAGTCGTCGACCGTCTCGATCAGCATGCCGGGTTCCGGCTCCAGCGCCGCTGTCGTGCCCAGCGCTTCGGCCCGGCGCACCACTTGCTCGACGCCCGCGTGCAGCCAGCCGCGGGCGTCGCCGGGCGAGACGCCGGGCTTGGGCACGCCGGCCCAGAATGACATGGCGTCCGCCCCGGTCTCGGCCGCGACTTCGAGTGCGCGGGACAGGAACTCGACCCGGCGCGCCCGCCCGGCGGGATCGGCGGTCAGCAATGTCGGCTCATGCTTGGCGCGCGGGTCCAGCAGGAAGCGCGCGCCGGTCTCGATCACGCAGCCCAGGCCGAGTTGGCGTAGCCGGACGGCGACACGGCGGCGTTCGTTGGCGAAATCGTCGGCGAACGGGTCGAGGTGGTGGATGTCGAGTGTGAGCGCCACGCCGTCGTAGCCGGCATCGGCGATCAACGCCAAGGCGTCGTCCAGCCGGTGATTGGCCGCGCCGTTGGTGTTATAGGCGAAGCGCAGCGTCACGGCCGTTCCATCGCGATCGGCGCGCTGTGCACCTCGGGTTCCCGATACAGCGGATACAGCCCGCCGACGATGCGGTCGACCGCGGCGATGTCCAGCCAGGCCGCGCCGCCCAGGCGTTCGGCAGCGCCGCCCGGCAGCCGGACCGGAGCGGCGCCCGGCGGCGGCGCGCCCAGGCCAACGAGCGGGCTATCGCGCTCCATCAGCTTCCGGACACCACGCTCACCGATACGATGGTAACTCATGGTCTCAACCTCGAGCCCCGGCACGACCGCTTTCACAACGTGGACGCCAGGGGCGTGCGGCGGTGAGAAGTCGAAATAGAGGATTTCCATGCCGGACAAGGCAAAGCGCCGGGCTAACTCCTCGACGAGGCCGGTGCCGGAAAGCGGGCCGTCAAATGTCGGCAATGCATCGAATTGCTGCACGCTATGCTGCGACAGCACGGTCTCGGCGAGCCTGCCCTTCAGCGTGGGCTGGTCCAGCCGCAGCCACTCCACCATGGCGCGCAGGCTGCGGCTCTCCTCGCCGCCGAGCGTGTGATAGGCCCGAAACCGGTCCAAATAGCCCGGCGGCGCAATCCCCGCGATGTCGGCTAGCGGCGCGTGGCTGAACACCTTGCGCATCCGGGCGGCGGCGAACTCGAACACCGCCTTGCGCA
>CAXTJW010000365.1:0-4345 GCA_964244305.1 uncultured Acetobacteraceae bacterium | reverse complement strand
ACTACCTGCATGCGCTGGTCGGCGACATGTTCGACCAGTTCGTCGGCATGGTCGCCGAGGCTCGGCACATGGACAAGGAGCAGGTGCGCGGGTTGGCGGACGGACGCGCCTATACCGGGCGGCAGGCGCAGAAGCTCGGATTGGTCGACGAGATCGGCGGCGAGATCGAAGCGCGTGAGTGGCTGGCGCGCGAGCGAGGCGTGCCCACGTCGGTTCCGGCGTCGGATTTGAAGCCCGGCGACCTTTATGATCGCACCGTGGGTGCCACACTGACTGGTTTGGTCCGATCGGCGTTGCCCGGCCTGGCGCCGACCGGGGCTTGGGCGATATGGCAGGGCGGCTCGGCAGAATAGGTTCTGCCTTCCAAATAAGGCCTTTTCGCCGCAAACTGATACGCTTGCTGCATCCCGCCTTGGTTGACGTGCGACGCAGGCTCCGGCATCGTACGCAGAATGCGCCCCCAATCGGGTCAACCAATGGAAACGCACTACGGCGATTGAGAAAAATGACAAAATCCGAGTTGATCGCGGAGCTCGCGTCCGCAAATCCGCATTTGCTCAGCCGGGACGTGGAACTGATCGTGTCCACTATTTTCGACGAGATCACCAACGCCCTCGCCCGCGGCACCCGCGTCGAGTTGCGCGGTTTCGGCGCGTTCACCGTGAAGCGCCGGGATGCCCGCACAGGGCGCAACCCGCGCACCGGCGAGGCTGTGCCGGTCAATGAGAAAGCGGTGCCGTTCTTCAAGGCCGGCAAGGAACTACGTGAGCGGGTGGACCGCGGCGTGAAGCCGGCCCGCACGCCCGCCCGCGCCGAACGCGTGCTGGCGTAGGCCCATGCGCATTTTGCTCGCGGCGCCGGTGCTGATCGTGCTGATTGTGTTTGCGCTTTCCAATCGCCAGGTCGTGCAGCTCGGGCTGTGGCCGACCGACATCATGATCGAGCTGCCGCTGTCGGTCACCGTCCTGCTCGCGGCCGGGCTGTTCTTCGTCGCCGGCGCGTTGATGACGTGGGGCGCCAGCGTCGCGATGCGTGGCCGCGCCAAGCGGGCCGAACGCACGGTCCGGCAGCTCGAGGCCGAAATCCAGGCCCTGAAGTCACGGCCAAGCGTCGGCGGCTCCGCCATGGCGCTGCCACCGCCCGGAGCCTAATGGCCGGGCTCATCGCGGCACTGGACACCGCGGACGCGGACCAGGCGCAGACATGGGCCATGGCGCTGGCACCGCATTGCGGCATGCTGAAATTGGGGCTGGAGTTCGCCTTGGCGCAGGGTCCGCCGGGCATACGCGCCATCACGGCGCGGCCGGTGTTCCTCGACTTGAAGCTGCATGATATCCCGAACACGGTTGCGGGTGCGGTCCGTGCGGTGCTGCCGCTGCGCCCGCGGATGCTGACGCTGCACGCCGGCGGCGGCTCCGCCATGATCGAGGCCGCGCGTCGCGCCGCGGACACGGTCGAAGACTCTCCCGTGCTGCTGGCGGTCACGGTGCTCACCAGCCTCGACAGCGCCGCCCTGCATGCGACCGGCGTCGCCGGCGGTCCGCGCCAGCAGGTGCTGCGCCTGGCTCGGCTGGCGCTCAGTGCCGGGGCGGACGGGCTGGTGTGTAGCGCACATGAGGTTTCGATGCTGCGCGATGCGTTGGGGGCGGGTCCGGTGTTGGTCGTGCCGGGCATCCGCCCGCCGGGCGTCGTCGCGGGCGACCAGGCACGGACCATGGCCCCGCGCGAGGCCGTGGACGCCGGCGCCGATTGGATCGTCGTTGGACGACCCATTACCGGCAGCGCCGACCCGGCCGCCGCTGCCGCCGCCATCGCCGCCGAGATCGCATGACCACGCGGGTCAAGATTTGCGGCATCAACTCCGCGGATGCGATGGATGCGGCCGTCGATGCCGGCGCGGACTACGTCGGCTTCGTGTTCTTCCCGCCCTCACCACGCGCGGTGACGCCGGCGCAGGCTGCCGCCCTGTCGGAGAGACGTCCTGGCGGCCCGGCCCGGGTCGGGCTGTTCGTCGATCCGGCTGACGACGATATCGCCGCCGTCCTCGCAGAGGTCGCGCTGGACATCCTGCAGATCTATGGCTCTCCGGGCCGCGCCGCAGCGTTGCGCGCCAGGTTTGGCGTTGCAGCCTGGGCCGCGGTGGGCGTAGGCAGCGCGTCCGACCTGCCCTCCACAGCACCGGGCGTCGATGGCCTGCTGATCGAGGCCAAGGCGCCGCGCGACGCCGCACAGCCCGGCGGCAACGCCCAGCTGTTCGACTGGTCGATCCTGCACGGCTGGAATGCCCCGGCGCCATGGTTACTGGCCGGCGGGCTCACGTCGGACAACGTGGCCGAGGCCGTCCGCATCTCGGGCGCAACCGCAGTCGACGTGTCGTCGGGCGTGGAGCGCAGCCGCGGCGTAAAAGACCCGGCGCTGATCCGGGCCTTCGTAAAAAACGCGCGGGCTAAATCCATCCCCGGCGCTTGAACCAAAACAGTGGCAGGATCGCGCTCAATACGATGATGGTCAGCCCATAGGGGTAGCCGTAGTGCCAATCCAGCTCGGGCATGGTCTTGAAGTTCATCCCATAAATGCTGGCCACCAGCGTCGGCGGCACGCCGACGACCGAGACGACGGTCAGGATCTTGATGCCGTTGTTCTGTTCGATGTTGATGAAGCCCAGCGTCGCATCCAACAGGAACTGCACCTTGTTCGTCAGCTGCACGTCGTAGTCCGAAAGCGAAGCGATGTCCTGGCGCAGCGTCTTAAACCGCGGCTGCAAATCCGGGGGTATCCAGGCACTTGCGACCTCCCTGGTGTATTGCGCGATCCGGCTCACCCCCAGCAGGCTGTCGCGGATGTTGGACACGCGCTCCCCCGCAGTGCCCACGCCGCGAAGGGTCGCGCGCAACTGGAGGTCCATCCGCGCCGCATTCATCTTGCCATTGCGCTCCGGCCGGAACACGCGGCGCGAGATGAGGTCCAAATCCGCGCCGACGTGCTCCAAGACATCGGCCAAGCGATCGACGATCGCCTCCAGCAGCCCGACGAATGCCGATATGCTGCACGGTTCCCGCGCGCTGCTGGCATATCGCTCGGAAAATTGGTCGAAGATCGGCAAGTCGGCGAAGCGGACCGTCATCAGGTGGTCCGGCGACAGCACGAAACCGAGCGGGGCCGTCAACGAAAGGCCCTCGGCGGAGCGATAGGTCATGGGCGTGCTGAGATAGAGCACCTTTCCCTCGCTCGCGAGCCGGCTGCTGCTCTCGATCTCGGCCAGGTCGGCCTGCGCCGGCACGCGCAGCCCGGTCAGGCGCTCCGCGGCGGAGCGCTCCTCGTCGGTGGGGCTCAGCAGGTCGATCCAAACGGCCCCGGAAGCCGAAGATTCGGAATGCAGCTGCATGAGGCGGCGGGAGGCATGGCCGGTGTTGATGTAGAGCATAGCGCAGCTTAACCCGACCTGCCCGCGCACCTCAAACGACCAGAGGGGCGTGACCGGCGTCAGGCCGTGCGATATAAGTGAGCGCTTGATACAGGAGAGCACCTTGAACGAGATCACGCCTAGTCCGATCGCGCGGGGGGGCCGCCCCAACAGCCTGCGACTGGGTCCGGACGAGCGCGGCCGGTTCGGCGAGTTCGGCGGCCGCTTCGTCGCCGAGACGCTGATGCCGTTGGTATTGCAAGTCGAGCAGGCCTACGAGGACGCCAAGCGCGACCCGAGCTTCCAGATCGAGCTGGACGCCTACCTCAAAGACTACGTCGGACGGCCCAGCCCGCTCTGGTTCGCCGAACGGCTGACGAAGCGGCTGGGCGGCGCGCGGGTGTATATGAAGCGCGACGAGCTGAACCACACCGGCAGCCACAAGATCAACAACTGCATGGGCCAGATCCTGCTGGCCCGGCGCATGGGCAAGACCCGCATCATCGCCGAGACCGGCGCCGGGCAGCACGGCGTCGCCACCGCAACCGTATGCGCGCTGTTCGGCCTGCCCTGCACCATCTACATGGGCGCCACCGACGTCGAGCGGCAGAAGCCGAACGTGTTCCGCATGAAGCTGCTCGGCGCCGAGATCAACGCCGTGACCAGTGGCGCCGGCACCTTGAAGGACGCGATGAACGAGGCGATGCGCGACTGGGTCGCCAACGTGACCGACACCTACTACCTGATCGGCACCGTCGCCGGCCCGCACCCCTACCCCGCCATGGTGCGCGACTTTCAAAGCATCATCGGCACCGAGGCACGGGCGCAGATCCTGGAAGCCGAGGGCCGGCTGCCGGACGCGATCGTGGCGGCGATCGGCGGCGGCAGCAACGCCATGGGCCTGTTCCACCCGTTCCTCGACGACGACGTGCGGCTGATCGG
>CAXTJW010000364.1:0-4399 GCA_964244305.1 uncultured Acetobacteraceae bacterium | reverse complement strand
CGCCGAAGTGCTGCGGGTCGAGGTAGATGGACAGCATGCCGTTCACGATGCCGCCCCGCTTCGCCCCAGGGATCGGCCCCGCCGTCGGACTGCCGGCAAAACACCCCGCCAAAATCTCGCACATGAATGCAATGCCCGACCCCTTATGGTCGCCGAACGCCCGCAATGCGCCCTCGCCATTGCCGGGATTGCGGACGCTCGTGTTCTCGATCGGCCCATAAAGCGTACGCGGGTCGCTCGACAGCGCGCCGTCGGGGCCGATCAACGCACCGTGCGGCACCGGCTTGCCACCGTTGCTGGCGACCAGCACCTTGCCCTCGGCCACGATGCTGGTGGCGAAATCAAGCAGCAACGGCGGCGCACCCGGCTGCGGCACGCCGATGCAGAACGGGTTGGTGCCGAACCGCCGGTCCACCCCGCCGAACGGCGCCACGATCTCACCCAGCCCGACGTTCACGAAGTGGATCGACACCAGCCCGGCCTCCGCCGCACGCTCCGCCCAGCCGCCGATGCGGCCGATATGGCCAGAATTGCGCAACGTCACCACCGCCAGCCCCGCCGCCTGGGCCTTGCCGATCCCCAGGTCGACCGCGAGTGGCCCGATGGTCTGGCCGAACCCAACGTTGCCGTCGACCACCGCATGATTGGCGCTCTCCGTCACCACCGTCAGCGTCTGCCCGGCCCGGACCTTGCCCTCCTGCAGCCACTCCACGTAGCGCGGCACCCGGATCACCCCATGGCTGTCATGACCCGTCAGGTTCGCGCCAATCAGGTGGTGGCCGATCCGTCCCGCCTCATCGGCCGCGCACCCCGCCGCGACGAAGATGTCCGCAATAAAACTTTGCAGCGTGTCGACGGCGACGGTCGTCGTCGGCAGTCCTTGTGCAAGCGGGGCATCCATCAGCGCGTCATCCCAGCAATGGCGTGCGCGGTCGCACGATAGAAATTGTTGTCGGTCGGCGAAATCGTCATCTCCGCGACGCAGGTCCGCTGCGGCATCCGGGCGGCGAACACCGCAGCGGCGGCGATATCCTCCGGCTGGATCATGATCGCGCGCTCCTCGGCGCTGGGCGGCCGCGGCCGGGTGTCGAGGATCGGCGTCGCGACCTCGCCGGGGTTAATGCATACGCTGCGTATGCCGTGGATGCCCTCCTCGGCGTTGATCGTGGCCGACATGGCGCGGGCGGCGTGTTTTGAGGCGGTATAGCTCGGCCCCGACACGGTGAAGATGCCGGTCCCGGCGACCGAGGCGACGTGGATCAGCAGCCCGCCGCCCGCCGCCCGCATGGCCGGCAGCACCGCGATGGCGCACTGGAACGGCCCTTTGACGTTCACGTCGACGACGTTGCCCGCGTCGGCCATCGACAGCTCCGCCCAATGGCGCTTGCGGGCGTTGGTGCCGGCGTTGTTCACCAGGATCTGCACGTCGCCCAGGGCAGCCACGACCTCCAGATGCGCGCGGGTGACCTGGTGTGGATCGGCCACGTCGGCGAGGGCCAGCATGGCCTGGCCGCCGGCCGCCTCGACCAGCCGATGCGTCTCGGCCAACGTCTCGCGTGAGCGCCCGGTCAGCGCCAGGCGGCATCCGGCCTCGGCGAACGCCAGTGCCATCGCCCGGCCGATGCCGGTTCCGGCGCCGGTGATCCAGACGACACGGCCGGTAAGGTCCTGCATTGCAATACGTCTCCGGATAGAGGTTCGATCAGGTGCGTTCAATCGCCGCCAACAATAAAGCCGTCTTGTCGGCGACCGTGGCGGCCGTGTCGCCGGGCCGGTAGATCGCCGAGCCGATGCCGAACCCGGCCGCGCCCGCGTCCCGCCATGCGCCCATGCTGCCGGCGTCCATGCCCCCAACCGGCAGCACCATCGTGCCCGGCGGCAGCACCGCACGTATGGCGCGCAGCATGGCCGGGCTGCCAGCCTCCGCCGGAAACAGCTTCAACGCGTCGGCGCCCGCGTCGAGCAGGGCGAACGCCTCAGCTGGGGTGAAGAAGCCCGGCATCGCCGCCATCCCATGCGCCTTGGCCGCGCGCACCAACGCGGGATCGGCATGCGGCGTCACCATCAGCCGGCCGCCGGCTTCTGCCACGCGGTCCACGTCGGCCGTGCGCATCACGGTGCCGGCGCCGATCAGCACGTCCGGCCCATATCGCCGCGCGAGGCGGGCAATGCTGTCGAACGGGTCGGGGGAATTTAGTGGCACCTCGATGATGCGCAGCCCGGCGTCCACCAGCGCGTCGCCAATGGCCTCGGCCTCATTCGGCCGGATGCCGCGCAGGATGGCGACCAGGGGGCAGGCAGTCAGGAGCCCGGCGACGTCCATGCAGCTCGTTCTCCGATCAAGGCCAGCCCCTGCGCCGCCGCGTCGCTCGGCGCCAGCGTCGAGCTGCCGCCGCAAAGGTCAATAGCCCGCGCATACAGCGCGCACAATGCGCCGTCGCCGATCAGCAGGATGGGCGAGCTCGGGTGCAACGGCGCCGCTGCCCGGATCTCATGACCGATCAGCAGGCCCGACAGATACGATGCAGCGCTGTCCTCTCCGAGCTGGGCGAACAGCCCCAACGTCCGGACCCCGAACAGATGGTGCAGCAGCCCGCCCGCATCGCCCGAACGCGCCACGCCGCGGCGGAACGCGTCCGGGTCCGGCGCGGCGTCCGGCTGCATCAGCCGGCCCAGGATGGTGTGGCCGCGCAGCGCCGCGAACGCCTCGCCCGTCAGATGCGTGCTGAAGCCCTCGATCCCGCCGCCCACGACGTGCACCCATTTCGAGTGGCTGCCCGGCAGGCAGGCCGTCGTGTCGTTGCGGGCCGGGTCGACGGCGCCGATGATCTGCACCTCCTCGCCGCGCATCACCTCCGGCACGCCCGCGGCGTCGGTCGCGGTCAAGCCGGGCGTCAACAGCGCCTCCGCGCCCGCGAACGGCACCGGGATCAATGCCTGCGCCAGATCGGCGATGTTGGCGGGGCAGGGCAGGTATGGCGCCTCGATCCAGCCCTGGCGGCTGCCAATCATGCCGGACAGCAGGATACGCCGCTCCCCATCCGCAAGCCACGCGCCCACGGCGTCCTGCAGCGCGGCCTCGAACCGCCCGTCGGCCACACTCAGGATGCCGAGCGGCAGCGCCCGCCGGTCTGTCACTTCGCGCCCGCGCAGGCGATAGGCGCGGAAGCTGCTGGTGCCCCAATCGACGCCGATCATGGCGCGACCCTACCGGACCCGCCTCAACGCCCCGGCCTTAACGATAGTCGTTCCATGCCGTGGTGAACGGCTTGCGGAAATAGGTCGCCCACAGATAGTTGGCGCTGTAGCGCACCCCGGTCATGATCAGCCCGTCCCCCTGCAGGCGCCTGCCGGACGACTTGGCCATCAACGCGTAGGTGAACTTGACGTCGCCGACCCGGCTCATGCGGCTCGCGATATCGGTGTCCTCGCCGTAGAAGGTAAAGCGGTCGCTGAACCCTCCGATGTCCGCCAGCACGTCCCGCCGCAGCACGAAGTTGCCGCCCTGCACCATCGACCCCACGCCCAGCACGCGCTTGTTGAACACATAGGTCGCAAACCCGACCGCATAGAACACCCGGGCGGCGGCGCGGAGGTGGAGCGGCACGTCGTAATAATCATACGGCCCGCTCAGCACGACAAGCTTCGGACTGCGGCCGAACTCCGCCAGCACGCGGTCGAGCCAGCCGGGCGGGACCAGCGTGTCGGCGTCGATGTTGGCGATCAGCTCCCCTTCCGCCGCATCGAACCCAGCGCTGCGGGCCTGCACCAAACCCTTGAGCGGCTGGTCCACGACGATCACCCCGGGCGTCATTGCGGCGATGCGGCCGGTGTCGTCGGTGCTGGCGTTGTTCACCACCACGATTTCGGCGTGGCAGCCGCTGCGGTCGATCTCGGCTTGGATGGCGGCCAGGCACGCCGGCAACAGACGCTCCTCGTTATAGGCGGGGACGACGAAGCTCACTCGGGGGCGGCTGGTCATGCGGAGTCGATCCTTTCGGATGGGAGCGTGTCGGCTGGCACTCGGGCACTGAGGCGTCTAGCTACACTTCTGTGTCACTGGGAACGCTGGTTGTGAAGGAGTAGTTGAGTTTAGCATGGTAGGAACCACGGAGAACTGCATGATCTATGTGCCGCCGCCACACCTGACCCAGCATTGGCAAGTGCAAAAACCCGCTGCAACGGGCCGGCGCGGATTGGTCGTGTCACAGTCGCGGGACGCAGCGCTGGCCGGTGTCGCGGTGCTCGATGCCGGCGGCAACGCGGTCGACGCCGCGGTGGCGACGGCGCTGGCCCTGGCGGCGGTCGAGCCGTGGAACAGCGGCTTGGGCGGAGTCGGCTTCGCGCTGGTGCACCGTGCCGGACAGCCGCGGGCGGAGGTCGTGGACTTCGGCCCGCG
>CAXTJW010000363.1:0-4401 GCA_964244305.1 uncultured Acetobacteraceae bacterium | reverse complement strand
GCATGCTGATGGTGCTGCGCCCGGACCGGCAGGACGTGGCGCGGGCGATCTTCGACAAGTGGGAGCTGGATTTCGCCGTGATCGGCTATCTGACCGACACCGGGCGCATCGTGGTGCGGCACCGCGGCGTGGTCGAGGCAGACATCGCGCTCGGTCCGCTCGCCGAGCAGGCGCCGCTTTATCACCGGCCCACGTCGGAGACGCGGAAACCGGCCGCCTTGGGCGAGGTGGCTGATCCCGTTGGCGTGGGCCCGGCATTGCTGACGCTCATCGCCTGCCCCGACCTGTGTTCGCGCGCCTGGATCTGGAACCAGTACGACAGCACCATCGGCGGCCAGACCGTCCAGCGGCCCGGCGGCGCCGACGCAGCCGTGGTCCGCATCGAGGGCCTCGCGCGCGCATTGGCGATGACGACCGACTGCACGCCGCGGTATTGCGCCGCGGACGCGGAGGCCGGCGGCATGCAGGCCGTGGCCGAGGCATGGCGCAACCTGACGGCCGTCGGCGCCAGCCCGCTGGCGATCACCGACAACATGAACTTCGGCAACCCCGAGAAGCCCGAGATCATGGGCCAGTTCGCCGCCAGCATACGCGGCATGGCGGCGGCCTGCCTGGCGCTGGATTTCCCCGTCGTGAGCGGCAACGTCAGCCTGTATAACGAGACCGACGGCCGCGGCATTCTCCCGACACCCGCAATCGGCGGCCTCGGCCTGCTGGAGGACGCGCGGAGCTGCGTCGGCTTGGCGCTGCAGCCCGGGCTCGACCTCGTGTTGATCGGCGAGACTCGGGGCTGGCTCGGCCAGTCCCTGTGGCTGCGCGAGGTCGTGGGACGCGAGGACGGGCCGCCGCCACCGGTCGACCTCGCCGCCGAACGCCGCAATGGCGATTTCGTCCGCGGCGAGATCCTCGGCGGCCGGGTTCGCGCCTGCCATGACGTTTCCGACGGCGGGCTGCTGATCGCGGTGGCCGAGATGGCGCTCGGCGGCCGTATCGGCGCATCGTTGGCAGCGCCGCCGCCCGGGGTTCCGCCGCACGCATTCTGGTTCGGCGAGGACCAGGCGCGCTATGTGCTGGCCGTGGCTGACATGGACTCTATGCTCGCCGCCGCCGGCACTGCAGGAGTGCCCGCGATGCGCATTGGCCGGGCTGGCGGAGCGGATTTGACACTGCCCGGCGGCGTCTCCATATCGATTGATGAGCTGCGGATGGCGCATGAGCGCTTCTTCCCGGCATGGATGGGGAATTAGCCATGGCGATGGTGGCGAGCGAGATCGAGGCCCTGATCAGGGACGCCTTGCCCGGTGCGCAGGTCACGATCGAGGACCTGGCCGGCGATGGCGATCATTACGCCGCCACGGTGGTCAGCGAGGCCTTCCGCGGCCGTTCCCGCGTCCAACAGCACCAGATGGTTTATGCAGCGCTGCAGGGCCGAATGGGCGGCGCGCTGCACGCTCTCGCCCTGCAGACATCCACGCCCTAACAGGAGACGACATCATGAGCAGCCCAGTCTACGAACGCATCCAAGGCGAGATCACCGCCAACCCGGTCATGCTGTATATGAAGGGCAATGCCATGTTCCCGCAGTGCGGGTTCTCGGCTCGGGTGGTGCAGATCCTGACGCATCTCGGCGTGCCGTTCCAGACCGCCAACGTGCTGGAGGACCCGGAACTCCGCGAGGGCGTGAAGCAATTCTCGAGCTGGCCGACGGTGCCGCAGCTGTATGTGAAAGGCGAGTTCGTCGGCGGCTGCGACATCATCACCGAGATGTATCAGTCGGGCGAGCTCGAGACGATGCTGACCGAGAAGGGCGTGCCGCACCAAGCGGCAGCGTAATCCGGTGGCGGCCGGGCGGTTTGCGGGTTTCACCCCGGCCGCCTACCGCTTCTTGATCGAACTCGGGCTTAACAACGCGAAGCCGTGGTTCGAGGCGAACCGCGCGACATACGATGCGGCGGTCAAGCTGCCCGTCGCATTGCTTGTGGCCGAGGTCAGTGCCGAACTGGGCCGCCGGGGCCTGCCGCTAGAGGGTGATCCGAAGCGCTCCAGCTTTCGCATTCATCGGGACACCCGGTTTGCCAACGACAAGACGCCGTATAAGACCCATAGCGGGTCCGTCTGGTATCGCCAGGGCAGCGGCAAGGACGGCGCCGGGGTGCTGTATTTCCATTTTGCCGCCGAAGGCTGCTTCGTCGCGGCGGCGTTCTATCGCCCCGACGCCGAGGTGCTGGGCGCCATTCGGGAACGCATCCGCGTGCATCCCGACCGCTTTCTCGCCATGCAGGCCGAGTTGGCGGCAGGCGGCATGGCGCTCGACCCGGCCGATACCCTGACCCGGATGCCGCGAGGGTTCGAGGATCTGAAGGACAGCCCGGTCGCCGCGGCGTTGCGGCTACGCTCGTTCATCGTTCGGCAAGACCTGCCGCTCAAAGCCACGACGGGCCCGGCGCTGGTTCGCACGATTGTGGATGTGGCTGCGCGTGCCTTGCCGCTGTTGCGCTTCGGCTGGGACGCTGTGGACGAGGTGAGAGCCCGTCATTGACAACGGCATCCTCGGCTGGCGATTTAGCGGTCAGGTCGAAACCGACAGCGGACGGAGCGCGGGTGATGGGGATCTCGTTCGAAACGACCGGTCGCGCGTTGGCTGCGCGCGTGAGCGGCGTCGATCTGACCCGGCCGCTCGATGCCGGGCAGGTCGAGGCCATCGAGGCCGGCATGGACGCGCACGCCGTGCTGGTGTTCCCGCGCCAGGAGATCACCGACGAGCAGCAGCTGGCGTTCAGCGAGTGTTTCGGCAAACTGGAAGCCACCGCCGGCGGCAATGTCAGCAAGAAAGGCGAGGCGCGGCTGCGTGCCGGGATGGCCGACGTGTCGAACCTCGACCAGCACGGCAAGCCGCTGGCCCGCGACGACCGGCGGCGCATGTTCAACCTGGGCAACCAGCTGTGGCATTCGGACAGCTCGTTCCGGGCGACGCCGGCAAAGTATTCGATCTTGTCGGGCCGGGTGGTGTCGACGTCGGGCGGCAATACCGAGTTCGCCGACATGCGCGCGGCCTATGATGCGCTGGACGAAGCGGCCAAGCGCGAGATAGAGGACTTGGTTTGCGAGCACTCGCTGATCTATTCGCGTGGCGCGCTCGGCTTCGACGCGCTGACGGAGGAGGAGCGCACCATGTTCAAGCCGGTGCGGCAGCGCCTGGTGCGCACGCATCCGAAGACCGGACGGCGGTCGCTGTATCTGTCGTCGCACGCCGGGTCGATCGTGGGGTGGCCGGTGCCGGAGGCGCGCGCCTTCCTGCGCGACCTGACGGAGCACGCGACGCAGCCCCGCTTCGTGTATGTGCACCGCTGGCAGCCATTCGACTTGGTGATGTGGGACAACCGGCAGACGATGCACCGCGTGCGGCGCTTCGACGCTGCCCAGGTGCGCGACATGCGGCGCACGACTGTGGCGGGGGACGGTCCGACCTATGTTCAGGCGCAAGCAGCCTAATCCGCCATGTCCAACGGCAGCGCGGTCGTCGACTTGACTCGCTCCATGCTGAAGCGCGAGCTGACGTTCTTGATCGGCACCGACGAGATCAGCCGCTTATAGAACGTGTCGTAGGCTGCGATGTCCCGGGTGACGACGCGCAGCATGTAGTCGATGTCCCCCGCCATCCGGTGCACCTCGACCACCTCCGGGAAGCTCGACACCGCCGCGGCGAAGCGTGCCAGCCAGTCCGGCGAGTGGTCGCCCGCCTCGATCGACACGAACACCGTCAGGCCCAGGCCTAGCTTTTCCGGCGACAGCAGCGCCACCCGGCGTTCGATGACGCCGTCCGCCTCTAGCCGCTGGATGCGTTTCCAGCAAGGCGTCTGCGACAGCCCGACCTGATCCGCCAGGCTGGCGATGGATTGGGTGCTGTCCTGCTGCAGCAAGGCCAGCAGCTTGCGGTCGATCCGGTCCACGTCAGGCCGCCGCAGCCTCCGCACGGACGTCCTTGATGTCGCGGAACGTCAGCCCCTCGTGCATTTCCGCCGTCCGTCGCAGCATGAAGGCGGAGCTGGCGAGATATACCGGGTCGCCGTCGACGTCGTCCGCCATGCTGGTGCGCTGCTCCGCGACGAACCGGGCGAGCAACGTCTTCTCGCCCGTGATCCAGCGGGCCAAGGCGTATGGCACCGGCTCGAAGCCGATCGCCACGCCGTATTCGCTGGCGAGCCGCGCGACCAGCACGTCGAGCTGCAAGGTCCCGACGACGCCGACGATCGGCTGGCTGCCGTCCTGCGGGCGGAACAGTTGCACCACGCCCTCCTCCGCCAATTCCTGCAGCGCCTGGCGCAGCTTCTTCGCCTTCATCGCGTCGTCCAGCCGGACCCGGCGCAAAATCTCCGGCGCGAAATACGGCACGCCCACGAA
>CAXTJW010000362.1:0-4407 GCA_964244305.1 uncultured Acetobacteraceae bacterium | reverse complement strand
CTTTCTGCTTGTCCAGCAGCTTGCGCTTGCGGCTGATGTCGCCGCCGTAGCACTTCGCCGTTACGTCCTTGCTCAAGGCGCCGATGGTCTCGCGCGCGATCACCTTGCCGCCGATGGCCGCCTGGATCGCGATCTTGAACAGCTGCTTCGGGATCAAGTCCTTCAGCTTGGCGCAGATGCTCCGCCCGCGGTTCTCCGCCGCACTCCGGTGCGCGATGAACGACAGCGCGTCGACCGGGTCCTGGTTTACCAGGATGCTGATCCGCACCAGGTCGCTCTCCTCATAGCCGTCCATCGAGTAGTCGAAGCTCGCATAGCCCCGGCTCACCGACTTCAGCCGGTCGTAGAAATCAAACACCACCTCGTTCAGCGGCAGCCGATACACCGCCATCGCTCGATTGGCGACATAGGTGAGGTCCGCCTGTTGCCCGCGCCGCTCGTTGCATAGCGTCAGCACGCTGCCGAGATAATCGTCCGGGACCATGATCGTGGCCTTGATCCAAGGCTCGTCGATGTGGTCGATCTTCATCGGCTCTGGCATATCGGCCGGGTTATGTAGCTCCTCGACCGCGCCCTTGGTCGTGTGGATGCGATACACGACGCTCGGCGCCGTCGCGATCAAATCAAGATTGAACTCGCGCGTCAGACGCTCCTGAATGATCTCCAGATGCAGCAACCCGAGGAACCCGCAACGATAGCCGAACCCCAGCGCCGCCGAGGTCTCAGCCTCGTAATGGAAGCTCGAGTCGTTCAGCCGCAGCTTGCCGAGACTGTCGCGCAGATGCTCGAAGTCGTCGGCGTCGACCGGGAACAGGCCGCACCACACCACGGGAATGCTGGCCTTGAACCCCGGCAGCGCCGCCGTCGCCGGCACGCGGTCGTCGGTGATGGTGTCGCCCACGTTGCAGTCGGCCACGGTTTTGATCGACGCCGTGATGAACCCCATCTCGCCCGGGCCCAGATCGCCGGTCGGGATCATCTTCGGCGTGAACACACCGACCTGCTCGACATTGTGCACGGCACCATTCGACATCATGCGGATCTTCTGCCCGCGCTTCAGCCGGCCGTCCTTGATCCGCACCAGGATCACCACGCCCAAATACTGATCGTACCAGCTATCAACCAGCAACGCCTTCAGCGGCGCATCGGCCACGCCCTGCGGCGGCGGCAGCCGGGTCACCAACGCCTCCAGCACCCCCTCGATGTTCAGGCCCGTCTTGGCGCTGATCATCACCGCGTCGGTAGCATCCAGGCCGATCACGTCCTCGATCTGCTGCTTCACCCGGTCGCACTCGGCCGCCGGCAGGTCGATCTTGTTCAGCACCGGCACGATCTCGTGCCCGGCGTCCAGCGCCTGATACACGTTTGCCAGCGTCTGCGCCTCGACCCCCTGGCTCGCGTCCACAACCAGCAGCGAACCCTCGCACGCCGCCAGGCTGCGGCTGACCTCATAGGCAAAGTCCACGTGGCCCGGCGTGTCCATCAAATTCAGCTCATACGTCAGCCCATCCTTCGCCTTATACGCGAGCCGCACCGTCTGCGCCTTGATGGTGATGCCCCGTTCCTTCTCCAGCTCCATGCTGTCGAGCACCTGCGCCGACATCTCGCGTTCCGTCAGCCCGCCGCAGACCTGGATCAACCGGTCCGCCAGCGTCGACTTGCCGTGGTCGATATGCGCGATGATCGCGAAATTGCGGATGAGGTGGAGCGGAGTGTCGGTCATACCTGTGATGTAGTGGGTAATGCGGAAAAAGTCAGCGGCTTACCGCAGCGATCCGCCCGTCGCCTTTGCCACCGCGGCCACCACCTTGGCGCCCGCAGCCTCGATCTCGGCATCCGTCAACGTCCGCTCCCGCGGCTGCAATACCACCTCGATCCCCACCGACTTCTGCCCTTGCGGCACATTATCGCCCAAATAGATGTCGAACACGTTAACGCCCGATATCAGCGTCCGCTCCGCACCCCGTGCCGCCCGCAGCAGCGCATCGACCGCGACGTCCTTATCTACTACGAAGGCAAAATCGCGCCGCACCGGCTGGAACGCCGGCAGGTCCGGGGGCGACTTGCGCCGCCGCTTCGGCTCCGGCACGCGGTCGAGGAACACCTCGAACGCCGCCGCGGGACCATTCAGGTCCAGCGCCTGCAGCACGCGCGGATGCAGTTCGCCGAACGTCGCCAGCACCAGCCGCGGTCCCTGCCGAACGACGCCGGATCGCCCGGGATGATAAAACGCAGGCGCATCGCCCGTGACGCTCAGGCTCTCCATCGGCAGCCCGAGCGCCGCAAGCAGCTCCATCGCCGCCGCCTTCGCGTCCATGGCGCCCAGCCCGCGCGACGGCGCCAGCGGATGCCGCGGCGTCGACCCGGCCAGCACCCCGGCCGCCACCACATGCTGCCCGGTCGCCGCGAACGCCGGCCCGACCTCGAACAGCCGCGCCTCGGTCTGCCCACGCGCCGCATTGCGCTGCGCCGCGAGCGCCAACGCCGCCACCGGGGTCTCCCGCATCTGATCCAAATCGGACGCGATCGGGTTCAGCAACCGCAGCGCCGCCGGGGCGTCCCCGAACAGCGCCGCCTGCGCGTGGTCCATGAAGCTGAACGTCACGCACTCCACCAGGCCGCCCGCCGCCAGCACGCGCCGGGCCAGCGCGGTCCGCACCTGCCGCGGCGTCAGCACCGCCTGCGGCACCGGCGCCGCGCGGGGCAGCGACACCGGCGGGATGCTGTCCAGCCCACGCAGCCGCAGCACCTCCTCAATCAGGTCCGCCTCCGGCTCCATCGTCATGCACCCCTCGGCGGCGATGCGCGCGCGCGCTGGATCGAGGCTCGGCGCCTGGTCCAGCACGATCAGCGCCGCGATGTCGTTGCGCCAGGATGGCACGGCGACCCGCACGGCCTCCGCAGTCTGCGCCTCGACCGTGAAGCCCAGGCCAGTCAGCTCCGCGACAGCCTCGTCTGGCGGGACCGCCATGCCGCCGAAGCTGCCGAGCCGCTCGAACCGCATGGTGGCGCTGCGTTGCCACGCGGGCTCCGCGCCGGCCTGCACCACGTCGCTCGCCTCACCGCCGCACAGGTCCAGGATCATCCGCGTCGCCGCTTCGAGCGCTTGGGGCAGCAACGCCGGGTCGATGCCGCGCTCGAACCGCTGGCGGGCGTCGGACACGATGGCGTGGCGGCGGCCGGTCAGCGCCACGTGCACCGGGTCGAACAGCGCGCACTCGATGAATACGCTGGTCGTGGCTTCCGTGCAGCCGGTCGCGTCGCCGCCGATCACCCCGGCAAGCGACTGCACCCCGGCGCTGTCGGCGATCACGCAATCGGCAGGGTCCGCCGTGTAGTCGCGGCCGTTCAGCGCGCGGAATGTCTCGCCCGCGCCGGGCCGGAAGCGCAGCACGCCGCCCTGCACCAGGTCCGCGTCGAACACATGCAGCGGCCGGCCTAAATCAATTGTAAAGAAGTTCGTGATATCCACGAGAGTGCTGATCGGCCGCAGCCCGACGCTCAGCAGCCGCCGCCGCAACCACTCGGGGCTCGGGGCATTGCGCACGCCGCGCACGGTCCGGCCCAACACCCAGGAACAGGCCTCTGGCATGTCGATCGCCCAGGACACCGTGCTCTCACCCACCCCCGGCACCGCGGCCGGCGCCCAGGGCCGCAGCGCGCCCAGCCCCGCCGCCGCAAGGTCGCGCGCCACGCCCCGCACCGACAGCGCGTCGCCACGGTTCGGCGTTACGCCGATCTCGATGACGGGATCGTCCAGCCCGGCCCAGGCGGCGTAGGCCATGCCGACCGGTGCGTCGTCAGGCAGTTCGACGATGCCCGCGTGGTCGTCGCCCAACCCCATCTCGCGCAGGCTCAGCAGCATGCCGGCGCTCTCGACCCCGCGGATTTCGCCCACCTTCAGCACGGCACCGCTGGCCGGAATGACGCTGCCCGGCGGCGCGAACACCGCCCGCATCCCGCTCCGCGCATTCGGCGCGCCACAGACGACGGAAACGATCCCGCTGCCCGTGTCCACCCGGCACGCCCGCAGCCGGTCGGCATTCGGATGCGGCGAGGCCTCGATCACATGGGCGATGCGGAAGGCCGAAAGCGCGGCCCCCGGGTCCTCCACCCGCTCCAATTCGAGGCCGATCGCCGTCAGCCGGTCGGTGATCGCGTCCAGCCCAGCCTCGGTGTCCAGATGACTGCGCAGCCAGCTCAACGAGAACTTCATGGGGCTATGCCTTCGTGCAGCGACACCGGCGCCAGCGGGCTCGAGCCATAATGCCGGAGCCAGCGCAGGTCGCTCTCAAAGAACGGCCGCAGGTCCGGGATGCCGTGTTTCAGCATCGTCACCCGCTCGACCCCCATGCCGAACGCGAACCCCTGCCACTCGCGCGGATCCAGCCCGCAATTCGCCAGCAC
>CAXTJW010000361.1:0-4421 GCA_964244305.1 uncultured Acetobacteraceae bacterium | reverse complement strand
CCCGGCGCGACCTCGTGGTCTCCATGCTGAACAAGGCGCCCGGCATGAACTGCCACCTGCCGGAAGGCGCATTTTACGTGTTTCCAAGCGTGCACGGATGCATCGGCAAGACCAGTCGCGGCGGCGCGTCGATCAAGGACGATGAGAGCTTCGTCGTGGCGCTGCTGGAGGAGGAAGGCGTCGCGGCGGTGCACGGCGCGGCGTTCATGTATCCCGGTCATCTCCGCATCAGCTACGCGACCGATACCGAGAGCCTGGTGAAGGCGTGCGAGCGCATCCAGCATTTCTGCGAGGGGCTGCACTGAGCCATGCCGGCCGAGAGTCCAACATTGGCGCGGCGCCTGGACCGGGCGCCGCCTGCCGCCACTGTCGCCATGACGATCAAGGCGCGGGCAATGCGGGCGCAGGGCATCGAGGTCATCGCGCTCACGATCGGCGAGCCGGATTTCGCCAGCCCGCGCCACGCGATCGAAGCCGGATACCAGGCGGCGCTGAGCGGTGACACAAAGTATCCGCCGCAGGATGGCCAGCCGGCCCTGAAGCAGGCGATCCAGCGCAAGTTCCGCCGCGATTCCGGGCTCGAGTTCGCACTGGACGAGATCACGGTCGGCAACGGCGGCAAGCAGGTCATCTTCAATGCGCTGATGGCGACGCTCGACGACGGCGACGAGGTGATCATCCCGGCGCCGTACTGGGGCGCCTATCCGCTGATGACGCGGGTGGTCGGCGGCGAGCCCGTCATCGTGAGCTGTCCGCAGAACAACGGCTTCAAGCTGCGGCCGGAGGACCTGGAGGCCGCGATCACGCCGCGGACCAAGTGGCTGCTGCTGAACTTCCCCAACAACCCGACCGGTGCTGCGGCGACCCGCGACGAACTGGCGGCGCTTGCCGAGGTCATGCTGCGGCATCCGCATGTCTGGATCATGTCGGACGACATGTATGAGCACCTGGTCTACGACGGGTTCGAGCGGAGCACGATTGCCGCCGTCGAGCCGCGGCTGCGCGGCCGCACGCTGACGGTCAGCGGCGTTTCCAAGACCTATGCCATGACGGGATGGCGCATCGGCTTCGGCGCCGGGCCGCGTCCGTTGATCAAGGCGATGGTGAACATGCAGGGGCAGATCGCCGCCGGCGTGTCGACCATCGGCCAGGCCGCCGCCGCCGCCGCGCTGGACGGCCCGCAGGACGACGTGCCCCGCATGGCGGCGGCCTACCATCGGCGTCGCGATCTGGTGGTCGACGCGCTGAACCAGGCGCCCGGCATGATCTGCCACCGGCCGGAGGGCGCGTTCTACGTCTATCCCAACATCGCGGGCTGCCTCGGCAAGACCACGCCGGCGGGCGTCCGGCTCGACACCGACGAGGATTTTGCCTTGGCGTTGCTGGACGAGCAGCATGTGGCGGTGGTGCAGGGCGCAGCATTCGGCATGTCGCCCTATGTTCGCATCAGCTACGCCGCCGACGATGCAGCACTCGCCGAGGCCTGTCGGCGCATCGTCGCGTTCTGCGCTGACCTGCGCTGACCCGCCGTGCTGCTGCGGCCGGGCCGGGATAGCGACGCCGACGGCTTCATCGCGCTGATTGGCCGCTGCTGGGCGGACTATCCGGGCTGCGTGCTGGAATTGGAGCACGAGGAGCAGGAGCTTTTCGCGCTTGAGTCTTACTGCGTTGCGCGTGGCGGCAGGCTCTGGACCGCGGAGGACGCGGGCGTCGTCGTCGGCATGGCGGCGATCCTGCCGGCGGGCGACGGTGTATGGGAGCTGAAGAAGCTCTACGTGCATCCTGGCCTTCATGGTTCGGGCCTTGCGCATCGCCTGCTGGGCGCTGTCGAGGCGCACGCGGCGGCTGCCGGCGCGGCTCGCCTCGTGTTGTGGTCCGACACGCGGTTCATCCGTGCGCACCGGTTCTACGAAAAGCGCAGCTGGGTGCGCGAGGGGCCGATCCGTGCCTTGGACGACCGCTCTCGCACGCTCGAATTCGGCTATGGCAAGCCGCTGGACGGTGTCGCGGTCCTCGGTGCAGCCGCGGCCGCTTCGGCGGAGCGGTGCCTGGCGGAGATCCTGGTCGCCTGCGTCGACGCGGGCGCGTCGGTGTCGTTCCTGGCGCCGCTCACCCTCGACCACGCGCGGACATACATGCGCAGCACGGCGCGGCAGGTGGCGGCCGGGCAGTGCATTCTGCTGGCGGCCTGGTCGCAGGGCGTGCTGTCCGGGACGGTCCGGGTGCAGCTCGACACCCCGCAAAACCAGCCGCACCGGGCGGAAATCCGCAAGATGCTGGTGCATCCCGACGCACGGCGCCGGGGGCTGGCGCGTCAGCTCATGCTGGCGGCGGAGGCGGCTGCCCTGACGGCAGGCCGGACGCTGCTGACGCTGGACACCTTGACCGCTGGGGCAGGGGAGCAGCTGTATCGCGGGCAGGGCTGGATCGAGGCCGGCGTTATCCCGGGTTACAGCGTCGATGCCGCCGGGCGGCTGGAGGCGACTACTCTGTTTTACAAACGACTGGAGGCGGCCAGCTAGGTCCCGTCCCTGCATCGTCCGATGTCAGCGGATGAGCACGTAGTTGATCGTCAGTGGGATGGTGATCGTCCGGTCGGTGTTCTCGGCCGGCAGCGGCGCAAGCTGCGCGTTGCGCCAGGTTCCGACGGCGGCCATATCAAGCCAAGGCGATCCGGAGCGGCGCTGGATTTCGACCGACTCCACCCGGCCCAAACGGTTGACGACAATCTGAATCTCAACCGTGCCGTCCTCGCCGTTTTGGGCAGCCTGCTGCGGGTAGTAGCGGTGGTTGCGCCAATACACCGCCAGGCCCTGCGCCCAATCGGAGCCGATGTTCGCGGCACGGATGTCGAAAAACGCCTCGCTCTTATTTGGCCCGGGCTTCGGCGCGCCCAGCGACAGGTCGATCGCGCGCGACGACCCGGCGACCCTCGGCGCGGGTGCGCGGGATGCGGCAGGGCCGAAATTCAGGTCGATGGGCGGCGGGAACGCGCCGGGCAGGGGGCGTTGCAACGCCTGTTGGCGAGGACGGGGCGGCGTTGGCGGCAGCGGCGTCGGCTGCAGCGGGACTGGTGGCGGCGGCACCAGCGGCGGCAGGTCGGGGGCCAGTGCCTGGGGTGAGAACGGTGTGGGCGCCGGCTCCGGCTCCGCAAGCCGGACTGTCGGCGGTTCCGGAGTCGGCGCAATCTCCGGAGCCGGTGCGGGTTCCGGAGCCGGTGCGGGTTCCGGGGCCGGTGCGGGTTGCGGGGCGGTCTGCGAGGCAGGCTCAGGCTCGGGCGCAGGTTGGGGCGGCTCCGTGGGCATCGGCGTCGGCTCGGGCTGCTCCGGCTCTGGCTGCATCAGTTCGGGCGGCGACTCCGGCGTTGCCGGTTGCGCCGGCGCGGGCGGGGTCGGCGGCTCGAGCGTAGGCAGGGGCGGCAGGTCGGCGGCTGGCGCCTCGGAGGGCGTATCCAATGCCTTTTCGGGCGCCGTCGGCGGTGTCGACGCGCCGCCGTTTTCGAACACTAGGTCGTAGGACGGCGCAACGGGGGTCGGCGGTTCCGCCCGGCGCGCCGTCAGCAAGAAGGCAATCGCCGCCAGATGCAGCAGGATGGAGGCAATGATCGTCCACGGCCGACGCCGGTCGACGGGCGTCGCCCTGCGGCGGCCAATCGGCTGCAGCATCGATGGGCCGGGGCCGGTCAGCAGCGGCGAGGAAGACATTGCAATCGGGTCATGGGCCGGCGGGTATATAAGGGGTGGCGACCCTGCTTGGGTAGGCTTTGCCGTCAATGCCGCTTTCGAGGCTTGACAGAACGCCGCTGGCGCTCTTTCTACGCACCCTGCAAGGGCGGTCGTGCCGGGCCGCGAGGCCGGGCGACTTGCCGGCGATGCAGGGGCGTAGCTCAATTGGCTAGAGCGCCGGTCTCCAAAACCGGAGGTTGAGAGTTCGAGACCCTCCGCCCCTGCCAGCCGGCGCGCCAGCCTGCTATACCTGTCCGTTCGCGTTGTTGCGTTGTCCCTTTCGGAAGCTCTGACCTATGGCGTTGGCGATCGATCCGATTAAGTTCCTCCGCGAAGTGCGGGCCGAAATAGGCAAGGTGACCTGGCCGTCCCGCAAGGAGACCATGATCACCACCGGCCTCGTGTTCGCCCTGTCGGGGCTGGCGGCGGTGTTTTTCTTCATCGCCGACCAGGTCATCGGCGTCGGCGTCCGTGCGCTGTTCGGCGTCGGGTTTTAAGGGACCAAGTTATGGCCAAGCGTTGGTATGTCGTGCACGTCTACTCCGGCTTCGAGAAGAAGATCGCGCAGCAGGTCAAGGAGCAGGCGGCACAGAAGGGCCTTGCCGACCTCGTGGACGAGGTGCTGGTGCCGGCCGAGGACGTCGTCGAGGTCCGCCGCGGCCAGAAGATCAACGCCGAACGCAAGTTCTTCCCCGG
>CAXTJW010000360.1:0-4422 GCA_964244305.1 uncultured Acetobacteraceae bacterium | reverse complement strand
CCACTCCATGAAGGAGATGTACTACCGTAATCTCGCAGCGATCGGACTGAGCGACGAACAGGTCAAGGCGGTCGCGGCCAGTGTAACAGTGCCGGGTGGGACCGACGACTCCGGTCAATCCGTCGAGCGGTCGGCGTTGCCCTCCGACCATTTCCGCTCGCCGTTTGCCAACGATAAGGCGGCGCGGGCGGCCAATGGCGGCGCGCTTCCGCCCGACCAGTCGCTGATCATCAAGGCGCGGGAGGACGGCTCGGACTACGTTCACGCGTTGCTGAACGGCTACCGCGACGCGCCGGAGGGGGTGAAAATCGCCGATGGCCAATACTATAACGAGTATTTTCCAGGCAATCAGCTCGCCATGCCGCCGCCATTGCATGATGGTGCCGTGTCCTACGCAGACGGCACCCCTGCTACCGTCGAGCAGATGTCCCGCGACGTCGTGCAGTTTCTGACCTGGACATCGAACCCCGAGTTGGAAAACCGCAAGCGGATGGGCGTCAAGGTTGTGTTGTTCCTGACTTTGATGACCGGGCTGACCTATGCGGTGAAGAAGAAGGTCTGGAAGGACGTTCACTAAACCTCAAACTGCCTGGACCTTTTGAGCGCCGCGCGGTACTTCCGCGCGGCGCTGCTGTTTTGGGGGCATGCATGACGGACAAAATCACGCCGGTCATTGGGATTATCGGCGGCTCGGGCCTGTACGACATTGCTGGGCTGGAGCATAAGGAGTGGCGCCGGGTCACGTCGCCCTGGGGCGAGGCGTCGGACGAACTGCTGTTCGGCGAGCTCGACGGCGTGCGCTGCGTGTTCCTGCCGCGGCATGGGCGCGGGCACAGGCTGTCCCCCACACACCTGAATTACCGGGCGAACATCGACGTGCTGAAGCGCTCCGGCGTGACGGACGTGCTCTCGCTTTCGGCGGTGGGCAGCTTGAAGGAGGAGCTGCCGCCGGGGCACTTCGTCATCGTCGATCAGTTCATCGACCGCAGCTTCGCACGGGAGAAAAGCTTCTTCGGCGATGGCTGCGTGGCGCATGTCTCGGTTGCCGATCCCGTTTGCCCGCGCATCGGCGACGCGGCCGAGGCGGCGGCGCGGTCGTTGGGCCTGCCGGTGACCCGCGGCGGCACCTACCTCGTCATGGAAGGGCCGCAGTTCTCCACGCGCGCGGAAAGCGAGCTTTATCGGAGCTGGGGCTGCAGCGTGATCGGCATGACCAACATGCCCGAGGCCAAGCTGGCGCGCGAGGCCGAGCTTTGCTACGCGACCGTGGCCATGGTGACGGACTTCGATTGCTGGCACGACGGGCATGACGCCGTGACCGTCGACGCGGTGATCCAGGTCATGCAGGCGAACGCCGAGGCTGCACGTAGGCTGGTGCGCGCTGTCGTGCCCACGCTGGGCGCGCCGCGCGGCCCGTGCCCGGCCGGTTGCGACCGCGCGCTGCAATATGCGGTCGTTACCGCTCCTGACCACCGTGACCCGGCGCTGATGGTCCGGCTGGACGCCGTCGCCGGCCGGGTGCTCGCCTAAACCCGCCGAGTCAGCAACAGCGCGATCACGACAAGCACCAGTACTCCGGCGGTCCCGCCAGGGAAGGCTGAGAAGTCGAAATCGTAAAACGAGAACTGCCCGGCGCTTATCAGCAGCACGACGACGATCAACATCAACAGCGTCAGCACGGCGTCCTCAAGCCTGTCTTGCGGGTTGGATTGCTGCAGGTATGGTGCTCATCTCGTCCTCGTTCGCGATTCATGTCACCTTGCCGGCATGGCCGAGATCGTCAACCTGCGGCGGGTGAAAAAGCAGCGAGCCCGCGAGGCCGCCAGCCTGGATGCGGTCGCGGCACGGGCGCGTCATGGCCGCAGCAGGGCCGAGCGAGAGGCGGAAGCACAGGCCGCTAAGGCACAAGCGTCAGTGCTCGATGGCGCGCGACTGGACCAATCAGACGGGGACGGCGAATTGTCGAAATGACCGGGTCAAGACGTCGTAGATCGGCCGCTTGAAGCCTACAGCCATGCCCGGAAGATCGGCCAATGGCGCCCAGCGCCACGCGTCGAACTCCGGATGCGGGTCGAGGTCGAGGCGCACGTCGATGTCGCGGCCATGGAAGCGCAGGGCGAACCAGCGCTGCCGCTGCCCGCGATAGCGGCCGCCGAGCGCCTTGCCGAGCAGCTCGGGCGGCAGATCATAGGTCAGCCAGTCCGGATGCTCGCCGATGATCGTCGCGTCGCCGGTGCCGATCTCCTCCTGCAACTCCCGCAACACCGCCGCCCGCGGATCCTCGTCGCGGTCGATGCCGCCTTGGGGCAGCTGCCAACCGCCAGCCGTGCCCTCCGCGTTGGGCAGGTCTGCGCGCCGGGCGACGAAGATCTGGCCCGCGGGATTGAACAACACGGCGCCGACATTGGGTCGATACGGCAGGTCCGTCATCAGTTTTCCTCTATGGCCAACGCGCTGACCGGAACGAGTTCGAAGCCGCGCGTCTCGACGTCCCGCGCCCAGGCGGCGATGCGCTCGATCGTCACGGGGCGCAGCGGTCCGGCCAGGCCCAACGCCGACCCATGCTCCCGCGCCGTGCGTTCGAGCGCCAGGAGCTTGGCCTCGATCTCGGCACGGCTTGACGGGTCGTCCACCACGAGGTCGACGGACCTGCCAGCAATGCCGGGCGGCGGCGCGCCGGGACGCGGATCGATATACAGCAGTCCGCGCCGGGCGAGCTCGTCGAGCATCAGGTTCTGGCTGCTGGTCTGCATGGCATACCGTTCGCCGCGCAGCCCGTCGGATGCGCCGGTCATGCCGATATAGCCCTGCAGCCGGCCCATGGCCCACTCGAGGTTCTCGCGATTTTTTTCAGTGGGTGCGCCAGTCAGCAAGGAGCGGGGACCAGCGTCATCCCGCGGATAGCCGTCGGCCTCCATGGGCAAGGATGCCAGCAGTTCATGCCCGCGCGCCCGGGCCGCCGCCGCCAACGGCTCGGGGTTCGGCGCATAGGCAGAGAAGGCGAGCGTGACGGCACCGGGAAGGGCGTCGATCGCGGCCCGGCTATCGGCCGCGGAAAGCCCGAACCCGGCGACGAGCAACGCGATGCGCGGCCTTACGCCGGCTGGGCCCGCCGGGCGCCGATACACCAGACGCGGCAGCCGTCCGTTCGCTGCAATTCGCGGGAGCGACATCGTCGGGAAAAGCGGCGAAACCTCAAGCAGCGCTGGGTCCGGCGCAGCAATTTTGCCATCCCAAACCGCCGGAATGGCTGCAGCCACTGGGTTCGACGCCGGCACTGGCGTCCGCGCCGCTACAGGATGCGGCGGCGGACCCAATGCGTAAAGAACTGCGACACCAGTGGCGAATAGCAGCAATAATCCCAGCCAAAAACGCCCAAGCCAACGCCACGACGCAAGCCGTGGCGCCAAAAGTCCGTGGGCGCTAAGCGGGGCCTGGACACTCAGCGCGCGGCACGACGCTGCGTGGCCATCGCACGCACGACCACCAGACCCTGCTGCAACTGGAAGTCAGTTTCAGGCTTTGCCGCGTCGAATACCGGGAAACCCTCCGGCGGCAGCTTCGGGATCTCTTTCGCGACGGCCGGCAGGTCGGTGCGGGGTGCCGGCGTCGCTGGCTGCGGCGTGCCACCCTGGTTGCGCAGCACCTTGTTGAGGTCAGCCTCACGCTCCGGCCCAAAATGCGGCGCCTCGGTCCGGGAAGCCGCGACCTCGATGTCCGGCGTGATCCCAAGCCCTTGGATGCTGCGGCCGGACGGCGTGTAGTAGCGCGCAGTCGTCAGCCGCATGGCGCCGTTGCCCTGGAGCGGCATTACGGTCTGCACCGAGCCCTTGCCGAAGCTGCGGGTGCCCAACACTACGGCGCGGTCATGGTCCTGCAGCGCGCCGGCGACGATCTCGGACGCCGACGCCGAGCCGCCGTTGATCAGCAGCACGAGCGGAAGCCCGCCAGTGATGTCGCCCGTCTTAGAGTTCCAGCGCTGGCTTTCCTCGGGATGGCGCGACCGGGTCGAGACGATCTCGCCCTGCTCAAGGAAGTCGTCCGAAACCGATACCGCCTGGTCGAGCAGGCCGCCTGGGTTGTTGCGGAGGTCGAGCACCATGCCGCGCAGGCTGCCGCCAGCCTTCTGCTTGAGGTCCTGGATCGCTTTGCGGAGCCCGGGATCGGTCTGCTCGTTGAAGCTCGTCAGGCGGATGTAGCCGATATCGCCCTCGAGGTGCGAGCGGACGACCTGGATGCGTATGACCTCTCGCTGCATCGCCAACTCGATCGGGGTGTTGACCCCATCCCGCTTGATGGTGAGGTGGATTTGGCTGCCCGCAGGCCCGCGCATCTTGTCGACAGCCTCGTTCAAGGTCAGGCCCTGGACCGTCTGGCCGTCCAGCATGGTGATGAGGTCCCCGGCCTTGACCCCGGCGCGGG
>CAXTJW010000359.1:0-4444 GCA_964244305.1 uncultured Acetobacteraceae bacterium | reverse complement strand
CGTCGGGGCCGAAGATGCGGCGCTCCTCGCTGTCGTCGGGATACATGGCCTCGGGGTATAGGATCGTGGTCATCGGCGCGGCGTCCTCAATCGTTCATCAAGCAATGGGTAAGGCGGCGACGGATGGGTAAAGCGGCTGCCGGCTGGCGGCAAGGCACCGCTGCCGGCGGCTTGGCGCTTTGCCAATCAGCCGGAGGAAGGGCAGTATTCTGGGTTCCAGACGCCGCGAATACCGGCATACAGTCCAGGAAGACCGCATGATCAGGTCCGTAACGACCAAGCGCACGGGCGACGCCGAGACCCCATCGATGCGGTCGATTGACCATCGGCTTGCCCCGATCGTGGCGATGCTCCCGCATAGTAACCTGTCGATGACTTGGACGGCGAGGCGTGCCGGGGCATTCGGCATCGTGATGTTTTTGGCCTGGGGTGCAATCGGGGAACGCGCCGTTGCACAAACCCAGCCGCCCCGGCCCGTGTTCACCGAAACGGCGTGCGACGGCCTGCCCAATATAGTGCTGGAGCTACGTCCGAGGCTGCGGTGCGGAACGGTTAGCGTCCCTCGGGATTATCATGACCTCAGCACGGGTCAGTTCAAATTAGCGGTCGTCGTCGTCAAGAGCGTGCAGCAGCCGGTGTCGCCGGAGCCCGTCGTCTACATCAGCGGCGGTCCTGGTTCGCCGCTCACGATCCATACCGATTACCAGGCCAGCCACCCTTATGCGCCGGGCCGCGATCTCATTCTCGTCGACCAACGCGGCACCGGCCGATCGGAACCCGACGTTTGCCCGGCCTTCATCGGCAGACTGCTGGACGCGGCTGTTGCCGTTGCAACCGAAACGACCGAGGCCGCACAAGCCAGCCGCCGGGCAGTATATGCGGCTTGCCGCGAGCAAGCGACGGCCCGCGGCCTCGATCTGACGAATTTCGGCACTACGGTCACCGTCGAGGATTTCGAATCGGTGCGGCAAGCGCTCGGAATCGCTCGCTGGAACGTCTACGGCGAGTCCTATGGCACGACGGTGGCGATGACGCTGGTGGCGCAGCATCCCGATACGGTCCGCTCGGTTGTCTTGGATTCGGTTTATCCACCTGACCCGGTAATACCCTCGCGGTCGAGCAAGGTGACCGAAGCACGCGATGCCTTCTTCGCGTCCTGCGAGCGCGACGAAGCCTGCGCCGCCGGGTTTCCGGGTCTTGCCGGGCTATATCGGGAAACGCTGGAGCAGCTCGGCCGGACTCCGTTGAGCGTGCCCACTCCGCCGCAGCTGCACCATCCCGGTGATCGGCAGCCGCTCACGGCGTCGCTGTTCGAGGTCATTGTCGGCCGGCTGATCTACTATCCGACAGCCTACCCGGGCCTGCCACGCCTGATCGCGGCAGTGCATGACGGCGACACCGGAGAGTTCGCCGCCGCCTTTGCGTCTGAAGTCGCGGCAGCCGGGCAGCTGAACATGGGCGCCTACACGGCTGTCGAATGCCGGGATCGTCCGCGTTATCGCACCCCGCTCGCCGAGAGCGCCGATACGCTCGACCAAATGGGGTTGCATGGCATTTGCGAACGCTGGTCGGAGCTTGGACCGTCGCCAGTCATTCCAATCGGCGCCGACGTTCCAATCCTGGTGCTGGCCGGGCAATTCGACCCGGTGGCCGGACTATCCTCCAGCCGTCAGGTGGCCGAGCTGATTGGTTCGCATGCGCGCTGGGTCGGCTTTCCACGCATCGGCCATAACGTGCGGCACTTCAGTCCCTGCGCAACCACGATCGTGGCAGACTTCATTGGCGATCCGACGCAGCATCCGGATACGTCGTGTGCCGATCGACAGGCGCCCATCGGCTTTTTGCCGAGCCATCAGCCGCCTTGAAATCGGCACGCCGGCAGGGGTGTATCGTCTTTGTCGCGGTGTGTTGCCAACCCGATGCGCCGTTGGCACTCTCCTTGCCAACCCTGGCATGGACGGACCTGGAGCAATTGCGGATGAACGGTGCTGAGAGCCTGGTGCACACCCTGTTGGCGTGCGGCGTCGATACCTGTTTCGCCAACCCCGGCACTAGCGAGATGCATTTCGTGGCGGCGCTCGACCGCATTCCGGGGATGCGCTGCGTGCTCGGCCTGTTCGAGGGGGTCGTGACCGGCGCCGCCGACGGCTATGCCCGCATGCAGGACCGCCCGGCCGCGACGTTGCTGCACTGCGGACCCGGCCTCGCGAACGGCCTGGCGAACCTGCACAACGCGCGCCGGGCCCGCTCGCCGATCGTGAACCTGGTTGGCGATCAGGCGACCTACCACCGCCCGTTCGACGCGCCGCTCACTGCCGACACCGAGGGGTTTGCCCGTCCGGTCTCCGCCTGGACCCGGACGGCGGCGCATGCGGCGGCCATCGGCAACGATTGCGCCGCAGCCGTACAGGCCGCCCGCAACTCGCCCGGCGGTATCGCGACGCTTATTCTTCCAAGCGACACCTGCTGGGACGACGGCGGCATCGTCGGCGTGCCGTTGCCAGTGCCGCCGCAGCCGCAGGCCTCGCCCGACGCCATCCAGGCGGCGGTGCGGGCGCTGCGCTCCGGCGAGCCGACGATGATGATTTTGGGCGGCAAGGCCTTGCGGGCGGATACGCTGGAGATGGCCGCGGGCATCCTGGCTGGCACCGGCGCGCGCATGCTGGCGCAGACCAGCAACGCCCGGATCGCGCGCGGCGGCGGGCGGGTGCCGATCGATCGCGTGCCCTATCCCGTCGATCAGGCCGTGGCCGCTTTGGCCGGGGTCAAGCACCTGATCTTGGTTGGTGCCGCCGATCCGGTCGGGTTCTTCGCCTATCCGAACAAGCCTAGCCGCATGGCGTCGCCCGACTGCCAAGTGCACGTGCTCGCCCGGCCCGAGCACGACATGGCCGATGCGCTCGCCCGCGTTGCCGACGCATTGGGGATCGCGGCGCTGGAGGCTGGGCGGGCGCGGCGGCCGGACGCTGCACGGCCCGCACTTACCCGGGGCGCCGTTACTTCGGAGGCGGTCGCGCAAACCCTTGCCGCCTTGCTGCCCGAGGACGCCGTCATCATCGACGAGAGCGTGAGCTTCGGCCGCGCGTTCTTTCCCGGGACGCATGTTGCGGCACCGCATGATTGGCTGCAGATCACCGGCGGCGCGATCGGTTGCGGCATCCCGCTGGCGACCGGCGCCGCGATCGGGGCGCCGGGCCGCCGGGTGGTTGGGCTGCAGGCGGACGGCTCCGCGATGTATACGTTGCAGGGCCTATGGACGCAGGCGCGGGAACGGCTGGATGTCACGACGGTAATTCTCGCCAACCGCAAGTATGCGATCCTGCTGGGCGAGTATCAGGGCGTGGGCGCCAATCCCGGGCGCACCGCGCTCGATATGCTGGACCTCGGCAACCCGGACCTGGACTGGGTGCGGCTCGCCAACGGCATGGGCGTGGAGGCAGGCCGCGCCGAGACGATGGAGGCGTTTGCCGACCTGTTCGGCCAGGCCAACGCCCGGCCCGGCCCGTTCGTGATCGAGTTGGTGATCTAAAGCTACTTCGCCGACGGGACCGCCGGGTCGCTTTTCGTCGGTGAGGGATCGCCCTTTGCGGCTCCGGCGGCCGGCGTGTGGCTGTAGTCGAGATAGGCGAGCTGGACCGCCCGGAACGGGTTGCCCATCAGCAGTGTCGCCAAGACAACGGCAATCAGCGCCGAGCCGATGATCGCCTTTGCCGTCGGGTTGAATTTGGTGGCGGAGTTTCGGGGCGTTGTCGAGGGCTTGACGGCCATGGCGGATCTCTCGTGCAAGTTGAGGGCAGCGCCTCTATAGTCGGTCTGTGGACCCGCGCAAATAGAACTGGACTCAGCCTCAATCGTCCGCTATACGCCCGCGTTCACTCGGAACGCGGGAGATCTCCGGCCGTACTTTTTACGGCAGCGATCGGTATGACCGCGGTCCTCCTAACCTGGAGGCCAATTTATGGCTAAAAAGATCGTTGGCTACATCAAGCTGCAGATTCCGGCCGGGAAAGCCAACCCGTCCCCGCCAGTCGGCCCGGCGCTCGGTCAGCGCGGCCTGAACATCATGGCGTTCTGCAAGGAATTCAATGCATTGACCCAAGGCATGGAGCCCGGCATGCCGGTGCCCGTCGTCATTACCGCGTTCGGCGACCGCACCTTCACCTTCATCACAAAGACGCCGCCCAACACCTATTTCCTGAAAAAGGCTGCGGGGATCACCAAGGGGACGACTACGCCGGGCAAGGGCGCGATGGTCGGCCGCGTCACGACGGCGCAGCTGCGTGAGATTGCCGAGACCAAGATGAAGGACATGAACGCGAACGACGTCGAAGCGGCGGTTCGCATGCTGGCCGGTAGCGCCCGGTCCATGGGCCTTAGCGTGGTGGAGGCCTGACATGGCACAGAACAAGCGCCTGAGGGCGGGATACGAGACCTTCGATCGCAC
>CAXTJW010000358.1:0-4450 GCA_964244305.1 uncultured Acetobacteraceae bacterium | reverse complement strand
CCGCGGCGCCGATGGCCACGACCTCGTCCGGGTTCACGTTGCGGGCCGGCTCACGCCCGAAGAACTGCTTTACGACCTCGATCACCTTCGGCATCCGCGTCATGCCGCCGACGAGGATCACCTCCTGGATTTCGCCCGCCGTCACGCCGGCGTCCTTGAGTGCCGCGCGGCACGGCGCGAGGGTGCGCTCGATCAGGTCGTCGACCAAGCTCTCCAGCTTCGCCCGCGACAGCTTCATCACCAAATGCTTCGGCCCGCTGGCGTCAGCAGTGATGAACGGCAGGTTGATCTCGGTCTCCTTGCTGGAGGACAGCTCGATCTTTGCCTTCTCCGCTGCTTCCTTCAGCCGCTGCAGCGCCAGCTTGTCCGTGCGCAGATTGATGCCTTGCTCGCGCTTGAACTCGTCCGCGAGGTAGCCGATTACCCGGTTGTCGAAATCCTCGCCGCCCAGGAAGGTGTCGCCGTTGGTCGACTTCACCTCGAACACGCCGTCGCCGATCTCGAGCACCGAGACGTCGAAGGTGCCGCCGCCGAGGTCGTAGACCGCGATCGTTCCGCCCTGCTTCTTATCCATGCCGTAGGCGAGCGCCGCCGCCGTCGGTTCGTTGATGATGCGCAGCACCTCGAGCCCGGCGATCCGCCCGGCGTCCTTGGTAGCCTGCCGCTGCGCGTCGTTGAAATAGGCCGGAACGGTGATGACGGCCTGCGTTACCTTCTCACCGAGATAGGCCTCGGCCGTCTCCTTCATCTTGCCGAGCACGAACGCGCTGACCTGGCTCGGCGAATACTTCTCGCCGCGTGCCTCGACCCAAGCGTCGCCATTGTCGCCACGGGCGATGGTGTAGGGCACCATGCCCTTGTCCTTCTCCACCAACGGATCCTCGAACCGGCGGCCGATCAGGCGCTTCACGGCATAGAGGGTATTGGTGGGGTTCGTCACGGCCTGGCGCTTGGCGCTCTGGCCAACCAGCCGCTCGCCGCTATCGCTGAACGCGACCATGCTTGGCGTGGTGCGCGCGCCCTCGCTGTTCTCGATGACGCGGACATCCGCGCCGGTGCTGCCTTCCATGATGGCGACGCACGAATTGGTGGTGCCGAGGTCGATGCCGATGACCTTGCTCATAAATATCCCTTTCTCAGCAGCGGCGTGTGGCCCGAAGCACCAGGCGCCGCCCTATGGTTGTTACCAGACGGATGTATTCAGCGGGTGCCTGCCGGACAAGCCCCGGCGCCGCACAACAGGTGTGCGAGCCCCTGGAATATGCCGGACCTACGCGGCTCGGTGGCCTCCGGCACCGTCGGCTGCCTTGGCAACAACGACCATCGCCGGGCGCAGCAGGCGGCCGTTCAACGTCCATGCCGCGGTCCAGGCCTGCATCACCGTCCCGGCCGGATGCTCTTCCGAGGGCTGTTCCGCCATCGCCTGGTGCAGATTGGCGTCGAATGGCTGCCCGGTGGGGTCGGTCCGTTTGATGCCGTTGCGCTCCAGCAAAGTAACGAAGCTGCGTTCCACCCCCTCGAACCCGTCGCGCAGCTTGGTGACGATTTCGGGTTCGTCCGCCGCCTGCGCGGGCAGGTTGGACAGGCCGCGCCGTAGGTTCTCCGCAGCCTCCACCACGTCGGCAGCGAACTTCTGCACGGCGTATTGCCGCGTGTCGTCGATATCTCGCTTGGCGCGGGCGCGCACGTTGGCGATCTCGGCCTCGGCGCGCATCCAGCGGTCGCGCATGTCGTCGCGCTCGCCGGTCAGTTGGGCGATCTCGGCCGCGTGGTCGGGCTCGGCTTGGGCGCCGGGCGGAGTTCCATGCGGCTCGGTGGCGTGGGCCCGGGCGTCGTCCTGCAGTGCGGGATCGCCGTCGGCGGGCATGGCGGTTGGATCAGTGCTCATGGATGCTCAGGTAGGGCAGGGCGGGCCGCCGGACAAGCGTTTGCTTAAATTACCAGTTGAGCCAGCAACGAGTCGAGCCGCAGCCGGCCCTCGGACGTCGCGGTCAGCCGGTCCGCCGAGTGGGTCAAATAGCCCGCTTCCAGCGCCTGATCGAGCACACCCGGGTCCAGCGCCGCCTCCAGCGCCATCCCGGTGCGGGCTGCGAAGCGGGCCGCGTCGATGCCCTCCGTGAGCCGCAGGCCCATCAGCAGCATCTCACGCGCCCGGTCCCGCGGGCCGATCCGCTCCTCGGCCGTGCTGCCATGGCCCCGGCGCTCGACGCGTTCGGCCCAAGGCTCCGGCGCGCGGTGCCGCCTGGTCGCGATCAGGTCGTCGCCGAGCGTGACCCGGCCGTGCGCGCCGGGTCCGATGCCGGCGTAGTCGGCATAGCGCCAATAGGCGAGGTTGTGCCGGCTCTCGCCGCCCGGCCGCGCCAGGTTCGAGACCTCGTAGGGCAGCAACCCGTGCCGGGCGCAGGCGTCGGCAGTGGCGACATACAGCTCCGCCGCCAGCTCGCCGTCGGGCAGCACCAGCTCGCCGCGGCGATGCAGCGCCTCGAAGCCGGTGCCGGGCTCGATGGTGAGCTGATACAGCGACAGATGGTCGGCGCACAGCGCCAGCGCCTGGTGCAGCTCTGCTTGCCAGGCGGCGACGGACTGGCCGGGCCGGGCGTAGATCAGATCGAACGATACCCGCGGAAAGGTGGCCCGCGCCGCATCGAGCGCCTCGACGGCCTGCGGCCCCGAATGCTCGCGGCCGAGCATGCGGAGTGCCGTCTCGTCTAGGCTTTGGATACCGAGCGAGGCGCGGTTGACGCCAGCGTCGCGGAACGCCGCCAGCTTGCCGCGCTCCACGCTGGTCGGGTTGGCCTCAAGGGTGATTTCGAGGCCGGGCAGGGGATCAAACAGGCTTGTGGCGTCGGCGATCAGGTCGGCGACGGTGGCGGGCTCCATGAGGCTCGGGGTACCTCCGCCGAAAAAGATCGAGGCGAGCGGGCGGCGGCCGAGGCGCGCGGCCTCCCAAGCGAGCTCCGTCCGCAGCGCCTTCGCGAAGCGGGCCTGCGGGATGCGCTCCCGCACATGGCTGTTGAAGTCGCAGTACGGGCACTTGGCGAGGCAGAACGGCCAGTGGATATAGAGGGCGATCGGCTCCATGGACCTTATATGGTGTTGAGACGCCGGCCCTGTATCAGGGAATGACGCGGCCGTTCAGATACGGCCCCACCGGATAGCCCGGCGGTGGCGGTGGCGGCGGACAAACGCACGGGCGGCCCAGTGGGCGTGCGCGCACGATCGGGCAGATCAACCGGCGCGGTCCGTAGGCGGTCGGCACCCGCGCATCGCAGCGGCCACCCAGCTGGATGACCGGGCGCGGGTAATAACCCGGCGGCGGATAATACTGCGCCACCGCGTCCGGCGCCGCTGCCAGGCCGGCCAGCAGCCCCAGACCTGCCAATCCCTGTCGAAACCTCATTCGATACTCCCTTCGCAATTGCCCGAACTCATACCGGGTCGAAGAAATTGAGCAGCACTTGCGCCATCGCCCGCGCGCGGTGGCTGCCTGCGTGCTTACGTGCCGGGTCCATTTCGCCGTAGGTCTCGGCACCGCCGAGCGGCACAAAAATCGGATCGTAGCCAAAGCCCCGCTCGCCGCGAGGTGGCCAAATGGTCGTACCCTCGACCCGGCCCAGGAATGTGGCCGTTTCACCGCCGGGCCAGGCGAGGCTCAATGCGCAAGTGAACCACGCGCGCTGGCAGGCCCCGATGCTCCGGTCGATGGCCGCCATCTCGTCGTGCACCCGGGCCATCGCGGCGGCGAAGTCCTTCTCTGGCCCGGCCCAGCGCGCCGACAACACGCCGGGCGCACCGCCCAGCGCCGCCACCGAAAAGCCGGAGTCGTCGGCCAAGGCGGGAAGCCCGGACCCGAGCGCCGCCGCCAGCGCCTTCAGCCGCGCGTTGCCGGCGAAATCGGGCGCGGTCTCCTCCGGTTCCGGCAACCCGAGCGCGCCGGCGGAGACCACCTCCACCCCACGCGGCTGCAGCAGGTCACTGAGCTCCCGGACCTTGCCGGGGTTATGCGTCGCCAACACCAGGCGGTCGCCCGGCGACAGCCGGCGCATCAGGCGAGCGCCGCCCGCTGCAGCTCGAACAGCTGCGCCGTGCCGTGCTTGGCGAGCTGCATGAGTTGCAGGAACTGCGCCTCGGAGAACGGCGCCTTCTCCGCCGTGCCCTGGATCTCCACGATACCGCCGCCTTCGGTCAGCACGAAGTTGGCGTCGGCCTCGGCGCCGCTATCCTCGGCATAGTCCAGGTCCAGCACCGCAGCACCCTCCACCAGCCCGCAGCTCACCGCCGCGACCTGCCCGGTCATCGGCGACTTCGCGATCACCCGGTTTCGCTCCAGATGGCGGAACGCCAGGCTCAATGCCACCCAGGCGCCGGTAATGCTGGCGCAGCGGGTGCCCCCGTCGGCGTTCAGCACGTCGCAATCGAGCGTGATGCTGCACTCGCCCATCGCCGAGCG
>CAXTJW010000357.1:0-4463 GCA_964244305.1 uncultured Acetobacteraceae bacterium | reverse complement strand
CTCGGCCTCGGCATGCTCGGCTGCATGCGCCGCGCCTTCGGGCTGATCGAGCAGCGCCTTGGCGCCCCCACGGACCTCGCCGGCATCCCGGCCGAGGACCCGGCCACCTACGCGATGATCCGCCGCGCCGATACGGTCGGCACCTTCCAGATCGAGAGCCGGGCGCAGATGGCGATGCTGCCCCGGCTGCGTCCCACGACATTCTACGACCTGGTGGTGCAGGTGGCGATCGTGCGGCCCGGCCCGATCCAGGGCGACATGGTGCATCCCTACCTCCGCCGCCGCGAGGGCACGGAGCCGGTGCATTACCCAAAGCAAGAGCTGAGGCGCGTGCTGGGCAAGACGCTCGGGGTGCCGCTGTTCCAGGAGCAGGCGATGCAGGTCGCCATTCACTGCGCCGGGTTCACGCCCGGGGAGGCGGATCAGCTGCGACGGTCGATGGCGACGTTCAAGTTCACCGGCGGCGTGTCGCATTTCCGCGACAAGCTGATCGGCGGCATGGTCGAGCGCGGCTACGAGCAGGCGTTCGCCGAGCGGACCTTCTCGCAGCTCGAAGGCTTCGGCTCGTATGGCTTCCCCGAAAGCCACGCCGCCTCGTTCGCGCTGATCGCCTATGCCAGCGCCTGGATGAAGTGCCACCACCCGGACGCGTTCTGCGCGGCGCTGCTGAACAGCCAGCCGATGGGGTTCTATGCGCCGGCCCAGGTCGTGCGCGATGCGCGGGAGCACGGGGTGGAGGTCCGCCCGGTCTGCGTCAATGCGTCGCGCTGGGATTGCCTGCTTGAGCCGGGGCGGAATGGGGGTTTCGCGGTGCGGCTGGGTTTCCGGACGGTGAAGGGGTTGGAGAACAACCATGCCGGGCAACTGGTCGCGCATCGCGGCGAGGCAGCCTATGGCGCCGTTGAAGAAATCTGGCGGCGGACGGGCATTCCGGCGACGGCGTTGGAACGGCTGGCGGAGGCGGATGCATTCCGCGGCATCGGCCTCGACCGGCGTCAGGCGCTCTGGCAAGTTCGGGGGCTGCCCGGCAACGTGTTGCCGCTATTCGCCGCCGCGGACGCCGCGGACATCGGCGCGCCGCCACGGCCGGAGCTGGTCGAGCCGCCGGTCGCGCTCGTGCCGATGCCGGAGGGTCGCGAGGTGGTCGAGGACTATCGCAGCGTCGGGCTGAGCCTGCGGTCGCATCCGGTCGCCTTTCTGCGGGCGATGCTGCGGGACCGGGGGATGGTCGCGTGCAACGAGCTTGCGCACGTGCGCGACGGCCGGCGGGTCGTGGTGCCGGGGATCGTGCTGGTGCGGCAGAAGCCGGGTTCGGCGAAGGGCGTCATGTTCCTGACGATCGAGGACGAGACGGGGGTGGCGAACCTGATCCTCTGGCCCGACCGGTTCGCCCGGCAGCGGCGGCTCGTGCTGTCGGCCGGGATGATTGCCTGCCATGGGCGGGTGCAGCGGGAGGGCGAGGTGATCCACGTCATCACCGACCGGCTGGAGGACCTATCGGACCTGTTGCGCAGCGTGGGCGAGCGGGATGAGGCCTTTCCGATCCGGCACGGCCGCGGCGACGGCGCGACGCACCCGGCAGGACGGGATCCGCGCGATAGCCACGGCGCCGGGCCGGGCGGCCATAAGGCGCGGGACATCTACATTCCGGACCTGCGGCTCGGTTCTGGTATCCCCAGTCCTGGCATCAAAGTGCCGACCCGGGATTTCCGCTAACCGGCGGCCATCGCGGCCCGTGCGCCGAAGATGGCGCTGCCGATGCGGACATGGGTCGCGCCGTGGGCGATGGCGCACTCGTAGTCGCCGGACATGCCCATCGAGACCGTCGCCAATCCATGATGGGCGGCACAGGCGGCGAGCCAGGCGAAGTGCGGCGCCGGGTCGCCCTCGGCTGGCGGGATGCACATCAACCCATCGAGGGCATCGCCGAACCGCGTGCGGCAGTCGCGGATGAAGGCGTCCGCCTCGGCCCGGGGCACGCCGGCCTTCTGCGGCTCATCGCCGACGTTGACCTGAATAAGCAGTCGAGGCAGGCGGCCTTCCTTGCTGGCCGCCTCGGCCAGGGCGTCGGCCAGGCGCGTGCGATCGAGGCTCTCGATCGTGTCAGCCACACGCACGGCGTCGCGGGCCTTGTTGGTCTGCAGGCCACCGATCAGATGCAGTGTCAGTTTTGGCGGCTGCGGATGCGCTGCACGCAAGATGGGGAACTTGGCTGCGGCCTCCTGCACGCGATTCTCGCCGAATACGGTTTGGCCAGCGTCTATCGTCGCCTGGATCGCCTCGACGGGATGGGTCTTGGATACCGCGACGAGGGTGACGCAGCCTGGGGCGCGCCCGGCTCGCGCGGCGGCTTCGGCGATGCGGGCCTGGACCGCGTGCAGACGGTTGACCACGGTGGACGCGGACGGGACGAGTTCGGGAGTTTGCATGGATCACAGGCTTGTCGCATGGGCGCGCGAGGTCAAGGCGCGGCAACGCCGCTTCACCCAACCCGCACGCAATCATCCGGCTCAGGACCTGCCGGTGCTCTGGCTGTTCACCGACGCGGTGCGTCTGCCCGACCCGCGGCCCGCGATCGCCGCCCTGCCCCGGCGGCTGTGCGGCGTCGTCTTCCGCCACGACGGCGTCGCCGGCCGGGCCACGCTGGCCAAGGCAGTCGCGCAGCAGTGCCGAAGGCTGGCGATCCCGTTGGTGGTCGCGGGAGACGCCCGGCTCGCGGCCGCAGTCGGCGCCGGCGTGCATCTTCGCGCCGCCCGACGCGCCTCTGCTCGCGGCTCGACGCGTTGGCTGAAATCGACGGCGCTGGTGACCAGCTCGGCGCATTCGGCCGTCGAACTGCGCCGAGCCCGGATTGTGGGGGCGGATGCGGTGTTTCTGTCGCCGGTGCTGCCCACCCGCAGCCACCCTGGCGCCCCGGCGCTCGGCGTCCTGCGCTGGGCGGTGCTTGCCCGGTTTGCGCGCGGGTCTGGCATGGCGCTGGGCGGCGTGGACGGCCGTATGACGCGCCGCCTGCCGCGCTGGTGCGGGGGCGCGGGGGCGATTGGGGCGCTGATGACGGAGGAACGGCGTTTGTTGCCTGGCTGCCACAGTGTTCCGCAATTACCATAAGTCAGGCGTTCAAGCGGTTGCCCCAGCCGGGCTGGCCCGCAATAGTGTTTTCAGGTCTGACTACTCTTGCCTGCCACCCGCTCACGCGGCTATTTGGTCGACAAGGGCGAGGCTATGGATGTGTGCCGGGAACGGCGTTTTAAGGAGAAGTTTTATGCGTAAGCTCCTGCTGGCCTCGGTGGCCGCACTGGGCGCGTCGATGGGGGTAGCCGCTGTGGCGGACGCCCAGACCGCCTCGCCGGACCCGGGCACGGTAACTGTCCGCCTGAACGGCCGTTTTCGGTTCTATGGCTCCGTGATTTCTCAGAGCGATGCGAACAACAACGCTTCCGGCACGCCTACAGGCAACGTGAACGTAAACACAGGCCAGGGCACCGCCACCGGAACCAACAAGCAGGCTAGCTACTCGTTCGCCAACTTCGCACGGCTGTATCCGGGCTTTGACGGTGTCGCTGCGAATGGTCTGAAGTACGGCGCCAGCCTCGAAATTCGTTCGGACAACGTCTCCGGCGCCGGCGGCGGCCAGTTCGGCGGCGTTTCGCAGCAGAGCCGCGCCCGTGGCGAGCTGTATCTCCGGCGCGAGTGGGGCTATATCGGCACCGACAAGCTCGGCACGTTGCGCTTCGGTTCGACCGACCAGCCCAGCAGCTTGTATATGACGGGTAACTTCGAAAACTTCGACGCCGGCGGCTTCAACGGCGACGCCCCGGCCATTCTGTCGCAGAACCTGGTTGCGACATGGCCGTTCTCCGACGTCGGCAACTATTATACGACGACCAAGGCAATCTATCTGTCGCCGCAGCTCTACGGCCTCGACTTCGGCGTGTCCTACGAACCGAGCACCGGCAACGTCAACGTCAACAGCAACTGCGGTGCCGGCAGCGCCGTCGGCGCGAACTTCGTGAACTCAGCGGGCACCTTCCTCTCAGCAGCGGGCGCGAACGGCCAAGGCGTCGCCGGACCCGGCTGCGATCAGCTGTCGTCGTCGCCGTCCAACTCAGAAAGCGGCCGTCGCAAGAACACCGTCGACGCGCTGCTGCGCTACCGCGGCACGTTCGGCGGCTTCGGCATCGCGGCGACCGGCGGCTACATCGGCGGCGGGCATGTCCTTGACAACTCCGGCCAGCCTTTCACCAACAATGGGCTGGCGACTGGCGGCGTCCGGCCGAACTATGACGGGTTGAACATCGGCGACTTCGGCGTGGCGCTGACCTATGGCGGCCTCAGCGTCGGCGGCAAGTATATGTATGGCCGCTACAACGGCTCATTCTCGCTCGATGCCAAGGGCCTGCGCCCTGGCGAGGCGATCCTGGGCGGCGTGTCATACACGGTCGGTCCGCTCGTCGTCGGCGCGC
>CAXTJW010000356.1:0-4470 GCA_964244305.1 uncultured Acetobacteraceae bacterium | reverse complement strand
AGCGGTGGAGCTGGCGCACGCGGTCGTCGAAGTCCTGCCGGATGCGGTCGCGATGGCGGACCAGTTCGCGCAGCGCCTCGACCGCAGCGTCGTGCAGCTGCGTGGCCTCGGGACGCTTCTCAAAGGCGAACCGGGCAACGCCGGTGGCGTCGATCGCGTCGGTCTTGGTGCGCTCCAGCGCGCTGTCCTGAAAACGCCGGGTCTTGAGCGGGTTGAGCAGGACGACGCTGTGCCCGGCAGCTACGAGGGCGGCATAGAGGTTCTTCCAGTAATGGCCCGTCGCCTCCATGGCGACCAGCACAGGCGGCTGCCCGAGCAGGCGCAGCAGCGTGTCGTAGCCCTCCCGGTCCTCGGTGATGGGCACTGGCTTACCAAGCGGCACACCCTGGCGCATCCAGGCGCGCGAGCATGTGGCGCTCGGACGCGACATCGATCCCAGCAAACATGGCATCCTCCCCAGCGTTGGGCTGAGAGCCTCGGAGCCGGCGCCCATGCCCGCACTTGTCCAAGCGAGGACGCCTGCCAGGCAGGCGCCTCCGGATACCGTCCGGGCCAAGAACGCCGGTCGAGGGCGCCAATCTCACTGCCGAGGACTATGCCTCCACCGCGACGCGGCGACCCTCTCCCAGCAACCGCCGCACCACATTAGCCGAGAGCTGCGCCGGTGAGTGGAAGAGTTACAACCGCAGATCCGGACCGCACGCGCGCGGCATCCGCGGCCGGCGCGGCTTGCCGCTATCCTTGGCGTGGATCGGGCTTAAGCGGGGCGGCAGGTCGAGGCGGTGCGCCTTGCCGATAATGGCATTCTTGCTGATGCATAGGCGCCGGCCGATCTCCGCGGTCCGGTGGTCATCGGCCCAGAGAGCGCGCATGCGCACAATCCTATCCTCGGTCCAGTTGTTGTCGTTGGCCATGGCTCACACTCCGTCAACGCGTATGGGGGGAGTGGGAGGACGCGGTGCCATCCGGCGCCGCACGCGGCCTCAATCAGCATGTGCTCTGAAGCAAAATCAGCCGAGCGCCAGAAATGACCTAAAGCTGCAAGCATTTCGTATCGTCAATCATGAGATTTGGTATAGCGACACACTCAGATTTTCATCGACGCACAGGGTGATGGGCGTATTCACTTGCAAATCCTTATGGAATCGTTATGTATCGGCCAACACGTCGCGAGAGCCTCAGCCATGGTCGCCACCAGCCGGCCGGCCGCCATCGCTTTTCTCTCCCGCAGCTCAAAAACATCATGCCGTGGGGTGCCATCAGCCCACTCGGCTTCGGTGTCCGCATCATGACCGACCACGAGGACTATCCCGAGCTGGCCGAGCACTACAAACACGACAGGGTGAGCCCGCTCTGGTTCCTGAATGCCACACACGCCGGGACCGCCGTGATCACCAAGGCGTCCGGTGCCGACCAGGAACTGGGCACCGTCGAGGAGGCGCTGGCCCGCGTGCTGGAGCTGGCAGCATGTGCGATCCGGCCCACGCGTCCCCGTGCGGATTAAGGACACCGGCCTGCCCAGCGCCAGCGTCGCAGTCCCGCTGATCTCGACGGACGAGGCGCGCCAGTTAGGGATCCTGCGGAAGAGCCTGCCCGAGGCCTGGGTGCTGGAGGTGAAGGCTGCGGCGGACATGGCCTGGGTCGCCTTTGTTTTTTGTGCACAGTGTCCCAGAAGCAGGCCGATGTTTACCCTATGCAGGTGGAGCGACCGCGTGGGCCTGTTCGTGCAGTGGATGGACGGCACCGCGTCCTCGGTCGCCGCCTTCAGAGACTTGGAGCCGATCCTCGAGCTGATCCCGAGCGACATCTTCGCATCCACTAAAAAGCAACTGGCGACCGTGCCGGCCGAGGGCTGGACCAGCACGCGGCACTGATGCGAGGCGCCCAGCACCGGTCTACGGCGGCTTTGCGGCAGCGTGGCCACCAACAAGCAACTTCTGCACGCGAGATGGGCGGTATCAAGCAGTTGGGGGACAGCACAATGTTCGGACGCCTGCCCGTGGTGACGTCGGCCGATATGGCAATCGACCTTGGCACCACGAATACCCTGATCTACGTGAAAGGCCGCGGCGTCGTGCTCAACGAGCCCAGCGTGGTGGCCATTGCCGACCTGCGCGGTAGGAGACAGGTGCTGGCGGTCGGCGAAGAAGCAAAACAGATGCTGGGCCGGACGTCCGGCAACATCTCGGTGATCCGCCCGCTGCGCGATGGCGTCATCGCCGATTTCGAGGCGGCAGAGGAGATGATCAAGCATTTCATGCGCAAGGTGCAAAGTCGGCACCGGTTCGCGAGCCCGCTCATTATCGTCTGCGTGCCATCCAGCAGCACCGCCGTGGAGCGCCGGGCGGTCCAGGAAAGCGCCGAGAACGCTGGGGCCCGCAAGGTGCTGCTGATCGAGAAGCCGATGGCGGCGGCGATCGGTGCCGGGCTGCCGGTGATGGAGCCGTTCGGCAACCTGATCGTCGATGTCGGCGGCGGCACCACCGAGGTCGCGATGATCTCGATGGGCGGCATCGTTTATTCCCGCAGCATTCGCACCGGCGGGGACAAGATGGACGAGGCAATCATCAACTACGTCAGGCGCAGCCATAATCTGCTCATCGGCGAGAGCACGGCCGAACGCATCAAGATCGACATCGGCGTGGCCGCCCCATCCGATGGTGCCGATAAGGGGCCTCAGCAGGAGGTGAAGGGCTGGGACCTGATGAACGGCATGCCGCGCGGGATCCTGGTGAGTCGACGCCAGATCGCTGGGGCCCTGGCCGAACCGGTGGCGTCGATCGTCGAGGCGGTGAGGGTCGTGCTGGAGCAAACGCCGCCGGAGCTCGCGGGCGACATTATGGACAAGGGAGTTGTGCTGACCGGCGGTGGCGCCCTGCTCACTCGCCTGGACGAAGTTCTGCGTGAGGCGATCGGCCTGTGCGTGCTGGTTTCGGACCAGCCCTTGAGCTGCGTCGCGATCGGCACCGGACGCGCGCTTGAGGACAGGAAGCGCTTGCGTCACATGTTGAGCTGACGCGTAGAGGTCTTGTGCTTACTCTTCCGGGATAGGAGAAAGGCTGCCTACCCAGGACTTGTTGCGGAAGTCTGGTCGGGGTCACCTCACGGTCTGCTCGAAGCTGATGCGGTGGACGGCTCAGGTTCGGCATCGTGTGCCAAGCTCGTGACTGTTAAGGGCCACTCCCCCGACGCTTTGCCTTAGTGCGCAGCGTGGCCGACCAGCCCGATGCATTGCTGCGCGCGGCGCTGCTGGATCAGGGCTGGCGAGAGAGCGATGCGGTCACCGCCATCAGCGATGGCGACCCGCGCAGCCGGCGCTGGTGCGCTCGGCCACAAGTGGCCCAGTGGAGGCTCTCCTCGCTGGTTTCATCTCTCCATGCCTGCACCATGTCGAGCAGGTCATGGGCGGCCTGTGTGCCCTCGAGCTGCCGCCCCTCGTCCCGCTCGACCACGCTCGGGTCGACGTGGACCGATTGCGGCATCTGCTCTGGAACCGGCATTACGAAAGCGTGCGAGGCGCTGGGCTGCATCAAGAGCTGGGCCAAGGACGCCGTTGTGCCGAACGAACCCAGCATCGACGCGAAGGCCAGGCGCTTGGTCGCACGCTGCACAGAGTTGCGCCGCTGCATCGAAAGCAACAAGGGTGCGCTGATCGACTACAGCCGGCGCCACCGGGCCGGCAAACCGATCTCGACCTCGCGGGCCGAGGGCACTGTCAACCGCCTGGTGAGTGCCCGCATGAACTAGCGAAGGCAGATGCGCTGGTCGCCTGGCGGCGCCCATCGTGTTTTTCAGGTCAGGGCGGCAGTGCTGGACGGACGCTTCGGCCATCAAGCAATCCAGCTTGCGGCGTAGTGCGCCAGGTTTTTGACACTACCTGATGTAATCCGCACGCATCTCGTGGGCGTCGAAGCCTGTCCGATTGACATGACACCAAATTATTGCAATGAAATACAATGTTCTTCGCAACGACCAGCATGCGACCGTTTGAATGTCCTTAGAACGCGCCCTTGCCCACTCCGTCCAGCCGGCGTTTACGCACGCCCAATCCTTTACGATTACCACGTGGAAAGCCGCGGGCTATCTCGGGCTGCGCGCCAGGATCTTAACGCATCATCCGGACTTCCTGGGAGTCGCGGAGTTGTTCCAGAAGTTTCCTCCAACCGTGCGCTACCTAATCAACCCGACAGACTGCGGGACGGTGTTCATGGTCCGGGCTTCGGGCGGCGCTTGGGAGCTGGCAACGGTCGAAAGAGCATTGGCCAAAGTGTTGAAGCTGGAACAACGGAATTTGGCAGTTTGGTCCAGTGTTATGCCGTTATCTCCAGCAAGTGTCTTCTTCACGCCGCGACAGGTTTGATGGTGAACGGCTTACGGTTTTGGCGACGCTGTAGCCCGCCTGGAGCCAGCGTAGTGCGGTGCCGTCGCGGATGTGGTGGAAGTAGGTTGGTGGCGTAGTCTCTGGTTTGT
>CAXTJW010000355.1:0-4471 GCA_964244305.1 uncultured Acetobacteraceae bacterium | reverse complement strand
GCGGCGTGCCTGTATACCGTCACGCCCGATTCCGGCTTCGTCATCGACCGGCATCCGGACATGGACCGGGTCATTGTGGTGTCGGCCTGCTCGGGGCACGGCTTCAAGCACTCCGCCGGAATCGGCGACGCCGTGGCCGGGCTTGCCTGCGACGGGCGCAGCAGCATCGACCTCGCGCCGTTCCGGTTCAGCCGGCTGCTGGCAGAACAGGCGGCATGACACCAGCAAGGAGCATGGCCATGGATACCGGGGTCTCGAGGCGAGCGGCGATGGCCGGCGCACTGGCCATGGCGGCTGCGCCGGCGCTGGCGCAAGCCACGGACACGCTGGCCGCCATCAAGGCGCGGGGCAAGCTGATCGCGGGCGTCAAGAACGACTACCGCCCCTATGGCTTCCTGGACCCGTCCGGCCAGGTGGTCGGGCTGGAGCTGGACCTGGCGCGCGAGGTGGCGGAGCGCATCGGCGTCACGCTGGAACCGGTGCCGGTGATCGCGGCGAACCGCATCGAGTTCCTGAACCAGGGCCGCATCGACATGATCCTGGCGACGCTGGGCGACACCCAGGACCGTCGCAAGGTCATCGGCATGGTCGAGCCGAACTACTACGCCGGCGCCACCAACGTGCTGGCCCTCAAATCCGCCGGGCTGAAATCGTGGGAGCAGTTGCGGGGGCGCAAGGTGTGCGCCGTCCAGGGCTCCTACTACAACCGCCGGGTCGCGCAGATGTATGGTCCGGACCTGCAGGTGTTCCCTGCCGTGCCGGACGCGCTTAACGCGTTGGCTGGCGGGAACTGCGTGGCGTTCCTGTTCGACAACACGCTGATCGTGTCGACGCTGGCCGGCGACCCGGCCAAATGGGCCGCCTACGAGATGCCGCTGCCGTCCGAGGACCCGCAGCTCTGGGCCATCGGCGTGCGTCAGGCGGACCTGCAGGCGCCGTTCGGCAAGCTGCTGTCCGACATGAACAAGGCCTGGCTCCGCAGCGGCCACATCCTGGATCTCGAGAAGAAATGGGGCATCGAGCCGTCGCCCTACCTGATCGAGATGCAGCGCAAGCTGGCGTGAGCGGCACGCGTGGGCATCGAGGCGTTCTTCCGCGACCTGGCCGCAGCAGGCGGGATCAATGTCTCGGTGGCCTACGACGCCTACGACCGCGGACGCTTCCTGCAGGGGCTCTGGACGACGGCCTGGCTGTCCTTGGTATCCGGCGCGCTCTCCATCGTGATCGGCCTCGCGGGCGTGGCCGCATTGAGCGCGCAGTCCCGCCTGCTGCGGGGCGCCGTGCGGTGCTACGTCGAGGCGTTCCGCAACACGCCGCCGCTGGTCCAGCTCCTGTTCTTCTATTTCGCTATCGGCGGCCTGCTGCCTAGCGTGCGCGATGCCTATGGCGCGCAGGTGCCGCCGGTCTCGAACCTGGGCTGGGCCATCGTGTCGTTCAGCCTGTTCGCCGGCGCCTTCAACGTGGAGATCTTCCGCGCCGGGCTGGAGGCCGTGCCGCGCGCCACGAACGAGGCCGCGGAGGCGCTGGGCTACACCCGGATGCAGGCGCTGCGTCATGTCGGATTGCCCCTGGCGCTGCGGGTGTGCGTGCCGGGCCTGGGCAACAACCTGGTCAACCTGGTCAAGACGACCAGCCTCGCCTACGCCATCGCCGTGCCGGAGCTGCTATACGCCGCCGCCCAGATCTGGGGTGAGAGCATGAACGTGCGCGAGACCATGAACGTGCTGCTGCTCGCCTATATCCTGCTGATCGCCGTGCTGGTCTGGGCGCTGGAGCGGTGGGAGCGCGCGCTGCGCCTGCCGGGTTACACGCCTTGACCGGCATCCTCGTCCGGCGCTGGCCGCTGCTGCTCGCGTTCGGCATCCTCGCGGCCCTGGCGGTGCAGGCACAGGCTCAAGGGACGGTCCCGGCGGGCGTGCCGGCGGCGATGATCCGCTGGCTGCCGCTCGTCGTCACCGGCTTCCTGTTCAACCTCCTCGTCGGCGTGCTGGCGATGGCGCTCGGCACGCTGGCCGGGCTGCCGCTCGGCCTCACCCAGATGGCCCGGCTGCGCGTATTGCGCGGTGCGGGCTGGGTGGTGATCCAGCTGCTCCGCAATGCGCCATGGCTGGTGCTGCTGTTCTACGTCATGTTCCTCCTGCCGTTCGAGCTGCACGTCATGGGCCTGACCATCCCCCTGCCGGCCTGGATCAAGGCGGTGATCGGCCTCGCCTTGCCCGTGTCGGCCAATGTGGCGGAGATCGTGCGCGGCGGGCTGCGGTCCATCCCCGCGGCGCAATGGGAAAGCGCCGAGAGCCTCGCCTTCTCGCGCCGGCAGGTGCTGCTCATGGTGATCCTGCCGCAGGCGTTCCGGCGGATGCTGCCGCCCTGGATGAACCTGTATGCGGTATTGGTGATGGCGACCACGCTGATTTCGGTCGTCGGCATCCAGGACGGGCTGACCGCGGTGCGTGGCGCCGTGAGCGCGGAAGGCCGGCCGGAGCTGATGATGCCGTTCTATCTTCTGCTGCTCCTGCTGTTCTTCGCGCACACCTACCCCGTGGCCCGGCTGACGGGCGCGCTCGAACGCCGGCTGCGCGCGGGATGACCCATGCCCTCGGCCCTCCCATCCTCGCACTGCGCGGCGTGGAAAAGCGCTTTGGCTTGTTTCCCGTGCTGCAGGGCATCACCCTCCAGGTCGCCCGTGGAGAAACCGTGTGCATCATCGGACCGTCCGGCTCGGGCAAGAGCACGCTGGTACGCTGCATCAACGCGCTGGTGCCGGTCAGCGCCGGGTCGATTGTGCTGAACGGGCGCGAGGTGAACGATGCGTACCTCGACAAGCTGGCGCTGCGCCGGGACGTGGGCATGGTGTTCCAGCAGTACAACTTGTTCCCGCATCGCACTGCGCTGCAGAATGTGGTGATGGCGCAGGTGCACGTGCTGCGCCGCCCCCGGGCCGAGGCGGTGGCGCGGGCCCGGGCGCTGCTGGCCAAGGTGCGCCTGGCCGACAAGCTCGACAGCTACCCCGGCGAGCTGTCCGGCGGCCAGCAGCAGCGCGTGGCCATCGCGCGGTCGCTGGCGATGGACCCGAAGGTGATGCTGTTCGACGAGGTGACGGCCGCCCTTGATCCCGAAACCAAGAAGGAGGTGCTCGTGACGATCCAGGAATTGGCGGCGGAGGGCATGACCTGCGTGCTGGTCACGCACGAGATGGGCTTCGCCCGGCGCGTGGCGGACACGGTGTATTTCACTGAGGGCGGCCGCATCGTCGAGCATGGCCCGCCGGCGCAGGTGCTGGGCGAACCAACGGAGCCGCGCACCCGCGCCTTCCTGGAGCAGGTATTGTGACGCACGACCCCGCCAGCACCAGCGGCAAGACGCTGGACGTCGCGGAGACGGCGGATTTGCTGGTGGTCGGCGCAGGGCCGGCCGGGATCGCCGCCGCGCTGGAGGGCCGGCGCCGGGGCGTGGCCGTGGTGCTGGTGGACGAGAACCCGGTGCCGGGCGAGGCCATGGGGGACGATATCCCGCATCTGTTTGGCGGCGCCATGTCCGGCGCGGTGCGGAACCGAAACGCCATGACGGAGGCGCTGCTGGCCACCCGCCCGGGGCTGGAGGCGGCGTTCGAGGCAGGGGTGGACGTGCGGCTCGGCACGGCGTGCTGGGGGCTGTATGCCAATGGCCCCTCGGTCGGCTGGCTGCCCGGCCCGGTCGCGGGGCTGGCCGACGGGGATCGCGCCTGGATGCTGGGCGTGCGCCACGTCGTGGTGGCGGCGGGCTGCCGGGACATGGGCGTGGCCTTCCCGGGTTGGGACCTGCCCGGCGTGTCGGGCGCGCTGGCTGCGGCGAGCCTGGCCGCGCTGGGCGCCTATGCGCCACGCCGGGCGGTGCTGCTGGGCACCGGGGCGGACGGCGTCGCGGCGGCCAGCGCCTTGCGCGCGGCGGGCGTCGAGATCGTCGCTGTGGTCGAGGTCGCGGCCGCCCCCCTCGCCGACCTCGCCGCGCTCTCGGCGCCGGTGCTGTGCGGCCATCGCGTCGTGCGGGCCGAGGGCGGGGCGGATGGGCTCGTTGGGCTGGTGGTCGCGGGCGCGGATGGGGAACGGCGGCTGTCCTGCGATGCCGTGCTGCTGGGGATCGGCGCGGTGCCCGTGGTCGAACTGCTGGACGCCGCCGGGTGCCGCATGGCGTTCGACCCGGCGCGCGGCGGCTGGGTGCCGGTGCTGGACGAGGCCGGCCGGACCAGCCTGCCGTTCCTCAGCGCCGCCGGGGGCTGCGCCGGCACCTGGCCCGCGAAGGCGGCCAGCCCGGCCGTTGCCGAGAGGGAAGGGCGCCGTGCTGCCGGGTCGGACGACGGTCCGCTGGCCACGCCGGACAGCTCGCCGGACCTCGCCGCCTATCGCATGGCCTGGGTGCAGGCGCTGGTCGTGGATGGCGGGGAGGACGCGCATGTGTGCCGCTGCGAGGAGGTGACGGCGCGCGAGATCCTGGA
>CAXTJW010000354.1:0-4487 GCA_964244305.1 uncultured Acetobacteraceae bacterium | reverse complement strand
TGGTAGGTGTCGAACTGCATCTGGCCGACGATGCGGGCCCAGTCCGGAATGTAGCGGCCGAGGAAGCCGGTTTCGTTCAGCACCGACAACCATTTGGCGCCCTCCGCCCGGCTATGCTCGCCGTCGCGGCCGCAAAGCAGATCGAGGAAGATGTCCGCCGCCAGCTGGTTGCCGCGCAGGTCGATCGCGCCGCGCTCGTGGCGGATCAGCGCGCGCATCGCCAGCGGATGCAGCTCGAGCGTCCGGTCGCGCGCCACCTGCAGGATGCGCAGCATGGCGATCGGGTGCCGGCCGAAATCATTGCCGGGCGCCGAGAGCAGCTTGCCGTCGGCGAGCACGAAGCCCTGCTCCAGCAACGCGGCGTCGGTCACGGCCGCGACGGCGGGGGGGCCGAGCGCCGCGCGCACCACAGCCGGCTCCAGCACGGTCGTGATCCGGGTGATCTCCCGCGCGGTGAGGAAATAGTGGCGCATGAAGCGCTCCACGCCGTCCTGCCGTCCGTGACGGATATAGCCCATGCGCGCGCCGACGACGGGCTGCAGGTCGAAGGTGAGCCGGTCCTCGGCACGGCCCGCGACGTAATGCAGGTGGAAGCGCACGGTCCAGAGGAAGTCCCACGAGCGGCGGGCGTGCTTGGCCTCCTGGTGGTTGAGGATGCCGCCGCCGGGGCTGTCGGGGCCGACGAGCTCGCCCATGACCTGGGTGCCGAACACGTAGCGGGTCATCCAATACAGCGTCTGCAGGTCGCGCAGGCCGCCGCGGCCCTCCTTGATGTTGGGCTCGACCAGGAACGGCGTCTCGCCATAGCGGCGGTGGCGGGCGTCGCGCTCGGCCTGCTTGGCGGCGATGAAACCGCCGGCGCCGGCGTCGGTGCAGGCTTGCAGGAAGCGTTCCATGAACGGCTCGAACAGCCCAGCGGCACCTGCGAGCAGCCTGGCGTCGATCATCGACGTGCGGATGGTGAGGTCGCGCTCCGCCTCGGCGATGCACTCGCTGATCGACCGGGTGGCGTGCCCAACCTTGAGGCCGAGGTCCCACAGGAAATAGAGCATGAACTCGACGACGGCGAAGCTCGACGCCGCGGGCCGTTCCTCGGTGATGAATAGCAGGTCGATGTCGCTGAATGGCGCCAGCACGCCGCGCCCATAGCCGCCGGTGGCGACGACCGCCATCGCCTGCGGCGGCGCTGGCTTCACGCCGTCCGCGTCCGCGGCCGCCAGATGCGCGCGGGCATAGTCGTGCAGCGCGCCGATCACCCCGTCCATCAGCCGGCCGAGCAGGCGGCCAGCCTCCAGGCCGCTCATGCCGCCGGCCTCGAACCGTTCCTGCACATGGTGCTGCACGCGGCCGAGATAACGCCTGAAGTTGCTCAGCGCGGCGTCGCGCGGTGGCGCCCGGCCGGCGCTGGCGATGCCGCGCAGCGCAGTATCGAGGAGCTTGATGGCCTCCTCGGGCCGGTCGGGCAGGGGGAGCGGGTTGGACATTATGACAATGCTACATCCGTAATCGCCGGGGGAACAGCAGCAAGTGCTTTGATACGATAGAGAGTTTCCAACGCGTCCCGCGGAGTGAGACGGTCGGGCTCGAGCTCGTGCAGCGCATCCCGGAGTGGATCGGGCGGCGGCCCATTGGGCGGCCCAGAAAGCGGCCCGGGCGGCAGATCGGCCGGTTCGGGGGCGGGTTGGGCAAACAGCGGCAGTTCGGCCGGGCTGCCGTGACGGTTTTTCTCCAGCGCATTCAGCAGCGCGGCGGCCCGGCGCACCGTGGCCTGCGGCACGCCGGCAAGCTGCGCCACGTGCACGCCCCAACTGCGGCCGGCGGCGCCGTCGGCGACCTCATGCAGGAACACGACGCTGCCGCGCCATTCCTTGACCCGCATGGTGCAGGGGCGCAGCCGCGGCAGATGCGCTGCCAGCTGACCGAGCTCGTGGAAGTGCGTCGCGAACACGGTTCGGCAGCGATTCTGGCCGTGCAGCGCCTCCAGCACCGCCCAGGCGATCGCCAGGCCGTCGAGCGTGCCGGTGCCGCGGCCGATCTCGTCCACGATCACGAGCGAGCGCGGGCCGGCCTGGTGCAGGATCGCCGCCGTCTCCGTCATCTCGACCATGAACGTGCTGCGGCCGCGCGCGAGGTCGTCCGCAGCGCCAACCCGGCTGAACAGGCGGTCGACCACGCCGATGCGGGCGCTCTCGGCCGGCACCGGCAGGCCGGCCTGCGCCATGATGGCGATCAACGCGTTCTGCCGGAGGTAGGTGCTTTTTCCCGCCATGTTCGGACCCGTCAGCAGCAGGACGCGCTGCCCCGGCGACAGGTCGCAGTCGTTGGGCACGAAGGCTGCGTTCCCCTGCAATGCATGTTCGACGACGGGGTGGCGGCCGGCGCGGATGCAGAACTGGTCGTCGTCCGTCACGACCGGGCGGCACCAACGGCCGCCCTCGGCGAGACGGGCGCAGGATTGCAGCGCGTCCAACTGGGCCAATGCGTCGGCGCAGGCGCCCAGCGCGTCCGACTGCGCCAGCACGGCCTGCACCAGCGTCGCGAACACCAGGCGCTCGCGCGTCGCCGCCCGGTCGGCCGCCTCGCTGATGCGGCGGTCGAGGTCGGCCAATTCGGCATTGCCGAAACGCGCGCCATTGGCCATGCCCTGACGCAACGTCAGCTCCGGATGCGCCTGCAGCCGTTCGACGGCTGCCGCCGGCGCCTCGATGACGTAGCCGAGCTGGGAATGATGCTTGATCTTGAGCGACGCGACGCCGTAGCGCTGGGCGTAGTCGAGCGTCAGCCCGGCGATCACCCGGCGGCTGTCGTCGCGCAGCCGCCGCTCCGCGTCCAATTCGCCGTCGAAGCCGGGTGCGATCACGCCGCCGTCGTCGAGGCGCGCGGGCAACGTGTCGGCGAGGGCGCGGGTGAGCAGCTCCAGCAGCGCTGTGTCGACGTCGAGTGCCGCGAGCTCCATCGGCGCACCGGCGAGGGCCAAGCTGGCCGCCTGCCCCGCCGACAGCGCCTGGGCCACCGCCGCCAGATCGCGCGGCGCGGCGCGGCCGACCGACAGCCGGCCCAATGCCCGCGCGACATCCGGCGTAGCGCGGAGTGCGGCGCGCAGGTCCGCCAAAGCCTGCGGCTGCAGCAGCATCCAGGACCAGCCGTCCTGCCGCTGGGCGATGGCGGCGCAGTCCAGCAGCGGCCCACTCAGCCACGCCACCAATTTCCGCGCGCCCGGCGCCGTGAGCGTGCGTCCGACGGCGGCAATCAGGCTATGCCCGGCCGAGCCGTCCCGGGCGCGGGTGATCTCCAAGCTGGCGCGGGTGGCAGCGTCGAGCATCATCTGCGCCCCCAGCCCAGCCGGCTGCGGACGGGACAGCCGCGGCATCCCGCCGGCCTGCGTCGTGCGCACATAGTCCAGTGCCATGGCGGCGGCGGCGGCCTCCGCTCCGGTGAACGTCCCGAACGCATCGAGGCTGGCGGCGCCGAACGCCTCCGCCACGCGGCGCCCGGCGATGGCTGGCGCGTGCGCCGCAATAGCCGGACCGCGACGGTCGGACCAGTCGCCCAAAGCGAAGTCCGAGGCGGCGAGGATTTCGGCAGGCTCCAGCCGCCCGAGCAGCGCCGGCAGCTCGCCAGCGGCGAGGGCCTGGGTCTCGAACAGGCCGGTCGAGACGTCGAGCCATGCAGCCCCCAAAGCGCCGCCGTCCCGGGCTAGCGCGAGCAGGATGTTCGGGCGGTGCGCGTCGAGCAGGCTGTCCTCCGTCAGGGTACCCGGCGTCACCAGGCGCACGACGGCGCGCTTCAGCGGCCCTTTGCCGGTGCGTCCCTTGGCCGGCTCCATCTGCTCCGCGACCGCGACGCGGAAGCCGCGGCGGATCAGGCGGGACAGATAGGCCTCGGCGGCATGGACCGGCACGCCGCACATCGGGATCGGCAGGCCGGCATGCTCGCCGCGCCGGGTGAGGGCGATGTCGAGGGCGCTGGCGGCGGCCTCAGCGTCGGCGAAGAACAATTCGTAGAAGTCGCCCATGCGCAAGAACAACAGGGCGTCGGGATGGTCGGCCTTGAGCGTGAACCATTGGGCGATGGCGGGTGACGCGCCGGCGGCATTCGGGACGGGGAGCGACGCGCCTGTGGCGCTGGGGTGGTCCATGGATGGATAGTAACAAGTCATGCCGCACCTGCGAAGCGGCTGGGTTTCGCGTCCGGTTCCGCTAGCGTATGCAGGACGACCCGATCGGGCGCAGGCCCGGCCCGCTTCAGGAGAGCGCCTATGGCTGACGGCATCATCGAACCGCGCTCAAGCCGCGTCTCCGCCGAGGAGGCGCTGGCGCTGCATTCGTCCGGCCGCCCCGGCAAGCTCGAAACCCGCATCAGCAAGCCATTGGTGACGGCGCGCGACCTCAGCCTGGCCTACTCGCCCGGCGTCGCGGAGCCCTGCCTGCACATTCAGCGCGACCCGGCGCTCGCCTACGACTACACGACCAAGGGCAACATGGTCG
>CAXTJW010000353.1:0-4488 GCA_964244305.1 uncultured Acetobacteraceae bacterium | reverse complement strand
GCCAGGACCGCTTCACCCTGTCCGCCCCGGCGATGCGCAGCCTGCTCGACAGCCTTGCCAGCCGGCTCGACGAAAGCCGCGAGCTTTCCCGCTACATGACGGGCCTGCTGATCTTTCTCGGCCTGCTCGGCACCTTCTGGGGCCTGCTGCTGACCGTCAGCGCAATCGCCGACGTGATCGGCGGCATGTCGGTCGGGTCCGGCGACATCAACGCGCTGTTTGAGCAATTGAAAACCGGGCTGGGCCGGCCGCTGAAGGGCATGGGCACCGCATTCTCGTCCAGCATGTTCGGGCTAGCGGGCGCGCTGGTTTTGGGTTTCCTCGACCTTACGGCCGGGCAGGCGCAGAACCGGTTCTTCAACGAACTCGAGGAGTGGCTCGCCGGGCTGACCCGGCTGTCGTCGGGGGCGCTCGGCGGCGAGGGCGAGGGTTCGGTGCCGATCTACGTCCAGGCGCTGCTGGAACAGACGGCCGAGAACATGGAAAACCTGCAGTCCATCCTGGTGCGCGGCGAGGATGGCCGCATCCAGTCGAACCAGGCCGTGCTGGCGCTGACGGAGAAGATCGGCACGCTGTCCGACACGATGCGGGCCAACCAGCAGCTCATGCTGCGCATCGCCGAAACCCAGGCGCAGCTCGCACCGGCGCTCGCCAAATTGGGTGAGGCGCGCGGGCATGGCGGCGACGACGCATCGCGCGCCCATCTGCGCAACATCGAGCTGTATATGCAGCGGCTGCTGTCCGAGGGCGAGCAGGGCCGGGTGCAGAGCACGTCCGAGCTGCGCAACGACATCCGGGTGCTGACCCGCACCATCGCCGCGTTGGCAGAAGGCCAGCCCCAATAGATGGCGCGTATTCGTCGCCGGGGCGCCAGTGACGAGCTGAACCCGTGGCCCGGCTATGTGGACGCGCTGTCCACGCTGCTCATGGTCATCATCTTCGTCCTGTTGGTGTTCGTGCTGGCGCAGGCGTTCTTGTCGGTGGCGCTGACCGGCCGCGACCGCGCGCTCGACAAGCTGAACCGGCAGGTGTCGGAGCTTACGGACATGCTGTCGCTGGAGCGGGGCCGCAACAGCGAGATGCAGCTCTCGATGGCGCAGCTCAACCGCGACCTGACGGAGGCGGCGGCGGCGCGCGAGGGGCTGGCGCGCGACCTGGCGGCGTTGCGCGACGAGGGCGCCCGGATGCAGGCCGACCGCGACACACTGCGCGCCGACCGCGACGGCCTTTCGGCCCGTCTGGCCGATGCCGAGCTGCAGGCGCAGTCCGCCACCGCACGCAACCAGCAATTGCAGGCCCGGGTCGCCGAGACCGCCGGGCGCACCGACGCGGCCGGACAGCAGACGGCGGAGATCGCCGCGCAGTTGGCGGAGGCCCGGCGGCAGCTGGCCCAGTTGCGCGCCCAAGCCGCCGAGCAGGACCGCGTGGTGCAGGCCGACAAGGCGACGATCGAGGCGCGGCTGTCGGACCTCGCCAAGCTGGCCGAGCAGGTGCGTTCGTTGACGGCACTTCGCGACGACCTGGAGCGGCAGGCCCGTGACGCCGCGGTCCGTGCGACGACGGAGGAGCAGCGCCGGCAAGCAGTGGCGGTGCAGCTCGCCGACGAGCAGAAGCTGTCCGAGAGCGCCCGCGCGCAGATGGCGCTGCTGTCCCGGCAGGTGGACGACCTGCGGGCGCAGATGGCCCGGCTGTCGCAGGCGCTGAACGTGGCGGAGGCGGCCGACCGCGACAAGGACACGCAGATAGCCAACCTCGGCAGCCGGCTGAATGCGGCGTTGGCATCAAAGGTGGAGGAGCTGCAACGCTATCGCAGCGAGTTCTTCGGCCGGCTGCGCGATGTGCTGCAGAACCGGGCCGGGGTGCAGGTCGTCGGCGACCGTTTCGTGTTCCAGAGCGAGGTGCTGTTTCCGCCGGGGAGCGCCGACATGACCTCGGGCGGCCAGGACCAGATCCGCTCGTTGGCGGCGACGCTGAAGGATATCTCGACGCATATTCCGTCCGACATCAATTGGATCCTGCGCGTCGACGGGCACGCCGACCGCCAGCCGGTCAGCCGCGGCGTTTTCCCGTCCAACTGGGAGCTGTCGGCGCAACGGGCGATCAACGTCGTGAAGCTGCTGATCGACGAGGGCATTCCAGCCCGGCGCCTGGCGGCAACGGGGTTCGGCGAGTTCCAGCCGTTGGATGGGTCGGACGGGCCGGCGTCCAACGCCCGCAACCGGCGCATCGAGCTGCGGCTGACGGACCGGTAGGGCGGCTCGCGAAGTCGCACTGATAAAGGAACTCACACCATGCCCCACGGCGCCCTTACTCCGGTTCCGCTCGACCTCACCGGCCTGCGTGTCGCCATGACTGCAGGCGCGGGCGGCATCGGCCGGGTCATGGCCGACAGCTTTGCCGCGTGCGGCGCGGAGGTGTTCGTGTCGGACGTCGACGAGGCGGCGCTCGCGAGCTGCGGCCACCGCGGCATGCGGGCGGACGCGGGACGGGTCGAGGACCTCGAGGCGTTCATGGACGGGGCACTTTCCGCACTCGGCGGCCTCGACGTGCTGGTGAACAACGCAGGGATCGCCGGGCCGACCGCGCGTATCGAGGACGTGACCCCCGCCGAACTCGACGCCACCCTGCAGGTCGACCTCGCCAGCATGTTTCACTGCGCCCGCCGCGCCATTCCGGCATTGCGGCAGTCGGGCGGCGGCAGCATCGTCAATCTGAGCTCCGCCGCGGGCAAGTTCGGCTTCCCGTTGCGAAGCCCATATAGCGCCGCGAAGTGGGGCGTGATCGGCTTCACCCGCACGCTGGCGATGGAGTTGGGCACAGACAACATCCGGGTGAACGCGCTGTTGCCGGGTCTGGTGGACGGCGCGCGCATCCGCAGCGTGCTGCGCAACAAGGCGCAGGCCGCGGGCATAAGCGACAACGAACAGACCGAACGCTCGGTCTCGACCGTGTCCCTGCGCTGCTTCGTGACCCAGCAGGACATCGCCAACATGGCCCTCTATCTCTGCAGCCCCTTTGGCGCCACCATCAGCGGCCAGGCGATCAGCGTGGACGGCGGGTTGGAAGGGCTGAGCTAGCCAGCCCCGCGCCAGGTGCCCCGGAACGACGTTATGACGTTCGACGACGACTTTCGCGCCCGCCTGCTGGACCTGTTCATCTGGCGGCGCGACGTCCGCCGCTTCCGTTCACAACCCTTGCCGCCGGGCACGCTGGAGCGCCTTCTCGGTATTGCGTGCCTGGCGCCCTCGGTCGGGTTGAGCCAGCCGTGGCGCTTTGTCGTGGTGGACGACATGCAGCGGCGGCAACGGCTGCTCGACCTGTTCAGGGAATGCAATGCCGAGGCGCTCGCCGCCTATACGGACGACCGGACGCGCCGCTACGCCGAACTCAAACTGGCCGGCATCGCCGAAGCCCCGGCGCAGGTCACCGTATTCACCGACGGGAACACGGAGGTTGGTCATGGCCTGGGCCGGCGCACCATGCCGGAGATGGCCGAATACTCGACCGTGACCGCCGTGCATACGATGTGGCTGGCGGCGCGCGCCGAGGGCATTGGACTCGGTTGGGTTTCGATCCTGGACCCGGCCCGAATGGCGGACATCCTCGACGTGCCGCAAGGCTGGCGCTTGATCGGGCATTTCTGCCTTGGGTATCCGGATGCGGAGGCGGAAACCCCGGAGCTTGAACGGGCCGGCTGGGAAAGCCGGCAACCAGCCACGGCGAGCATCGTGCGACGCTAGTCCGAATTTAGCGGAGCAGCCTAGATGTTGCCCTGCTCCTCCAACGGTGGGGTATCGTCGGGGCCGTAGTAAAGTGCGGCGCACTCATCGCGCATGACGCCACCCACTACGGGCAGGTCCTTGCGATAGGCGTCACGGATGAAGTTCATCGTATCGAGGTGCCGGTCCTCGAAATACATCCGGTGCACGTCGTCGCGCCCGGCACCGTAAACGATGCGGTCGATGCGGCTCCAGATGCTCGCCATGGTGCACATGCCGCAGGGCTGGAGTGTGGAATACAGAGTGGCGCCGGTGAGTTCGTCCCGCTCCAGAGCGGCGCCGGCTTGGCGGATCGCTACCATCTCGGCATGAGCGGTCGGGTCATGCCGGATGCCGACCTCGTTATGCCCTTCGGCCACCACTTTCCCATCGACCACGATTACGCAGCCGATCGGCGATGCGCCCTCGGTCTTCTCGCCGCGGTTCGCGAGGTCGAGGGCGCGCGCCATGAAGGCGAGATCCGCGTTCGAAGCGGCCGCAATATCGTCCGCGCCAGGGGTCGCAGTCTCAGCGGGAGCTTCGATGTTCATTCCTGCCCTAGCGTCGCTAGGGCAGGATAGTTGCGGCGGGTTAGGCGCTCTTTGCCATGATCTCGTCCGCGATGTTGCGCGGCACCGGGTCGTAGTGGTGGAACTGCATCGTAAAGCTCGCCCTGCCCTTGGTCATGCCGCGGAGCTGGCTGATGTAGCCGAACATCTCCTTTAGCGGC
>CAXTJW010000352.1:0-4518 GCA_964244305.1 uncultured Acetobacteraceae bacterium | reverse complement strand
AGCAGGCTCATGCCGATGATCATGAGCAGCATGCCGCTCTCGCCGAGGGTGCCCATGAAGATCGGCTTCAGGTCGGCGAACCGGTAGGCGCTGTAGATCACCGCAATCAGCAGCAGCGCCAGGACCGCGCCGAGGCCCGCCGTCTCGCTGGGCGTCGCGATGCCGCCATACAGCGCCACCATCACCCCGGTCAGCAAAACCAGGAACGGCAGCACGCGCGGCAGGGCCACCAGCTTATCGCGGAGCGTGTAGCTGTCCTGGCGCAGGATCTCGCTACGGACCGCGCCGCCGGCTGCGGCCGTCGTGGCGCGGCCGAACTCCTGTTTCCAGCGCAGGACGGCGTAGGTGGCGAACAACGCGACTAGCAGGATGCCCGGCCCGATGCCGGCCAGGAACAGCCGTCCCAGCGATTGCTCCGCCGCGACCGCGTATAGGATGAGCACGATGCTGGGAGGCAACAGGATGCCGAGCGTGCCCCCCGCCGCCACCAGCCCGGCGGCGAAGCCCGGCGAGTAGCCGCGACGGCGCATTTCGGGGATGCCGGAGCTGCCGATGGCGCTGCAGGTCGCCGGGCTGCTGCCGGCCATGGCGGCGAACAGGCCGCAGGCGAGCACGACCGCGACGCCGAGTCCGCCGGGCACGCGGTGCAGCCAGGTATGCAGCGCGTCGTATAGGTCCTTGCCGGCGCGCGACTTGCCGATCGCCGCGCCCTTGAGGATGAACAGCGGGATGGTCAGCAGGGTGATGCTGGCCAGTTCCTCATAGACGTTCTGCGCGACGGTATCGAGCGACGCCGCCGGCATGAACGCGACCATGAACAGCGTCGCGACGCCACCAAGGGCGAAGGCGATGGGCATGCCGGAGAACAGGGCGATAAGGGTCGCGCCGCCATACATGAGGCCGATCTGCAGGACGGACACGGCGTCGGCCTAGGGCCGGGCGGGCGCGAGATGCGCGGGCTGGCTGCTGCGATGCTGGCTGCCGAGCACCTGCAGCAGCAGTTGCAACGCCAGCAAGACCATGCCGACCGCCATGCAGCCATAGGGTATCCACAGCGGCGGGCCCCAGGAGGAGGGAGTCGTCTGCCCATCTTCGAGCGCCTCCAGCAGCAAGCTCACGCTCTTCCAGGCGAAGAACGCCACGAACAGGAAGCTGAGGAAGTCCGCCAGCACCCGGCGCACGCGGTCGATGCCGGGCGGCAGGATGTGGGTCAATGCGTCGATCGCCACATGGCCACGCCTTGCCTGGATCCAGGCGGCGGAGGCGAAGGTCGCGCCAATGAGCAAAAAAGTGCTGAGCTCGTCCTGCCAGTCGCTCGGGATGCTGAAGAAGTAACGGCCCGCGACCTCCCACGTCAGCACCGCCCCGGCGGCGGCGATCGCCAGCGCCGAGAGCACCGCCATGACGCTGTTCAGCCCGTCCAGCAGCGCCTGTATTCCGCCGAGCAGGCCACGACGCGGAACGTCCGTCGCCGGGATGGCGCCCGAGGCAGCGTCGATGCCGTGGCTGCTCAAGCGACGGCCTCGGCGAGCTTCAGCAATGCGGCGCAGGCGGCGTTGCGGGCGGCGAAGTCCTTCCACGCCGTGTCCTGCGCCAGCGCCTTCCATTTCTGGATCGCGGCCGGGTCGATGTCGTGCGTCGAAACGCCGGCCTTGGCGTATACGGTCGCCAGCTCATCGTCGTCGGCCTTCGCCGCCTGCAGCGCAAATGCCTCGAGGTCTGCGCCGACCTCGGTCACGACGGCCTGCTGAGGCGCAGGCAGGCTGTCGAAGATCTGCTTCGAGATCAGCAGCGGCTCCAGCATGAACCAGAAGCTGCCGGTGCGCCCGGTGGTCACGGCCTTACTGATCTCCTCAAGCCGGAACGAGATCAGGCTGGTCGACGAGGTCACCGCCGCGTCCAGCGAGCCGGTCTGCATGGCGGCGTAAATCTCGTTGCTCGGCACCGAGCTGATGATGCCGCCCGCCGCCTTGAGCATCAGATCCATCTCGCGCGATCCGCCGCGGACCTTGAGGCCCTTCACGTCGTCCGGCTGCACCACCGGCGTGCTGCGCGATGCGACGCCGCCGGCTTGCCAAACCCAGGTGAGGATCTTGACGCCGCGCTTGTCGAGCACGCTTTCCAGCTCCTGCCCGACCGGCTGCCGCTTCCAGGCCAGCCCCTGCTCGTAGGTAGTCACGAGGCACGGCATCAGCCCGATATTGACCTCGGGCACCTCGCCGCCGGCATAGGCCAGCGGATACAGCGTCATGTCCAGCGCCCCGCGCCGCATTGCGGAGAACTGCGCCACGGTCTTCATCAAGGACGAACCAGGGTAAATCTCAAAGGCGAGTTCGCCATCGGTGCGCTGCTGCACTTCGGCGGCAAAGCGGCGGACGAGCCGGTCGCGAAAATCGCCCTGTTCCGCAGTCCCGCCGGGAAATTGGTGGCTGATTTTCAGCGTGCGGGACGCAGCCCGGGCATGTTGCGCGCGGAGCAACGCAGGTGCGGCCAGCAACGAGCCAAGCGTAGCCCGGCGAGTAATCGACACGGCGTCCTCCACGGATTTTCTTGAGCTTGTTCAATGGATACCCCGGCCCGCGATCCGGCGCAAGGTCGCGGCAAAACGGAGGCCACGATCCGGCGTTGACAGGCATGTACTTCGGCCATAGGCGAGCGGAAATGACCAGCCGTGAATATCCATCTCGTCCACTGGTCGGCATCGGCGTGGTCCTGCTCAAACCGCCGGGAAGCGACACGCCGGGAGCCGTGCTGCTCGTGCGCCGCGGCAAGCCACCGGCGATGGGAAGCTGGAGCCTACCCGGCGGCGCACAGAAGCTTGGCGAGACCGCCGAAGATGCTGCCCGGCGGGAGTTGACGGAGGAGACCGGGGTGAAAGCCGGGCCGCTGGTTTTAGCAGCGAACGTCGACAGCATCCACCGCGACGCGGACGGCCGGATCCAGTTCCACTACACGATCATCGACTTCGCCGGGCTGTGGCAGAGGGGCGATCCGGTGGCGGGCGGCGACGTGACGGAGGCCGTGTTCGCACCGCTGGATGACCTCGACCGCTTCGAACTTTGGCACGAGGCGCATCGAGTCATCGGCTTGGCAGGCCGGCTGCTCAGCTCCGCTTGCGGCGGGACGGCGACGGCTTGCCGAAGCTGAGCGTTGCAGCGGCGCCCGCAGAGATCAGGCCCAAGGCCGCCGGGATCAGCCATAACGGCCGTAATAGGAACGGCAACTCGACGCCGGTCCAAATCCAGGACGCGCTGTGCTTCTGCACCCAAGCCAGCCAACTGCTGTCCAGCAGCATGAGGCCCTGCCCCAATGTCATGCCGAGCGGCGTGAGCGACGCGATCGCCACGGCGGCGACCAGGAACATAGCCGCAAGGGCAGCAAGGACGCGTGATGCGATCATATGAACAGCTTTTCGTTCGGCATCCCAGCATACAGCCCGGCGACGAACTCGCCATAGCCATTATAGATCTGCGTCGGCACGCGCTGATCGGTACCGATCAGGCGCTCGGTCGCCTGGCTCCAGCGCGGATGCGGAACGTCCGGGTTCACGTTGGCCCAAAAGCCATATTCCTGGGGCTGGATGCCCTCCCAGAACGTGGTTGGTTTCTTGTCGGTGAATGTCATCTTGACGATAGACTTGACCGATTTGAAGCCATACTTCCAGGGCAATACGAGCCGGATCGGAGCACCATTCTGTTTCGGAATGGTTTTGCCATAAAGTCCGGTGGCGAGGAAGGCAAGGTCGTTGTTTGCCTCGGCCATCGTAACGCCCTCGACATAGGGCCATTCGAACGAGCTGAGACGTAGGCCGGGCATCGTCTTGGGGTCGGCCAGGGTCTCCATCACCACATAGCGCGCACCGGAGGTCGGTTCGGCAAGGGTGACGAGATCCCGCATCGGAAAGCCAGTCCACGGCACCGTCATCGCCCAACCCTCGACGCAGCGGTGGCGATACACCCGCTCCTCCAGGCTCACCTGCTTCAGGATGTCGTCGAGATCCAACGTCCGCGGCGTTGCGACCAGGCCGTCGAACTTTATCGTCCACGGCGTGATCGGCAGGCGCTGTGCCGCGCGTGAGATCGACTTGTCAGTGCCGAATTCGTAGTAGTTGTTATAGGTCGTCGCATCCCGCTCGGCGGTAAGATCGCGGCTGCCGTCGTATTTCGGGCTACGCGGCGCGCCCTGTGCGCGTGCGGCGAATGGCGAGGCCAGGACGGCAGTCCCTGCGGCTCCGGCCAGCAACGTCCTGCGGGCCAACATGAAAGGCTCCGGCGTCGCATCCCGATCCGGCAACTCCCAGCCGCGCTTCATTCTGATGTGCAAGTTGGTGCCCTCCGAACTCTGTCCTTTATGTAGCGCGCGGGGCAGTGAAGTCACCCACCGTTTGCTCGGTCGGCCTGGCCAATATGTTGATTTTACATGAACGCTCTGCAAGGCTCTCGGCAAGCCAGCCAGCTTTCGTCGCCGATCGGAGCCCGCCCATGAACCTCGCCGCGTTCCCGCGCACCAAGCTGTGCC
>CAXTJW010000351.1:0-4525 GCA_964244305.1 uncultured Acetobacteraceae bacterium | reverse complement strand
TCCACTTCGAGCACCCGGCGCAAATGCTTCGTGCAGTCGATCACCAGGGCGCGGTTGACCGTCTGTCCGCATTGGCTGGTGCCGCCGCCGCGGGGCAGCACCGGGACGCCGTGCTCGCGGGCGATCGACAGCGCCGCAGCCACGTCCGCCGTCGTGCGCGGAACGACGACGCCGACCGGCTCGATCTGGTAGATCGAGGCGTCGGTCGCGTAGCGCCCGCGGTCGGCGCGGCTGAACAGCACCTCGCCTTCGACCTCGCGGCGCAGGCGTTGGGCTAGGCGCGGGTCGCCTAGTGGCGCGAGGCGAGGTGCGGCGTAAAGGTCGTCAGGCAACGGCGGGTGACTCCAGGGTGGAACACATTGTTCTCGCTCGCTCGATCATGCCGCCTTCGCCTCGGCCAACGTGCCGATGCGCCCCGCCAGCACGTCCATCGCCCGCGCCACCCCGCCAGCCCGGTGCGGCACGCCCGCCGCGTGCAAGCCCATCTCGACCCCGCCCAGCGTGCCCAGCAGCATCAGGTCGTTGAAATAACCGAGATGCCCAATGCGGAACACCCGGCCCTTCAGCTTCGCCAACCCGGCCCCCAGCGACATGTCGTAGTTGTCGAGAATGACCGCGCGCAGTTGGTCCGCGTCATGGCCGTCCGGCATCACGACCGCGGTCAGGATGCTGGAATACTCCCGCGGCTCCTGGCACAAAATATCGAGCCCCCAGCCATGCACCGCCGCCCGGGTCGCCGCCGCATGCCGCGCGTGCCGGGCAAATACATTGGAGAGGCCCTCCTCCAGCAGCATGGCGATGGCCTCCTCCAGCCCATAGAGCAGGTTCGTGCTGGGCGTGTAGGGGAAATAGCCGGTGGCGTTCGCCGCCAGCATCTCCTGCCAATCCCAATACGACCGCGGCATCCCGCCCGCCTTCGCCGCCGCCATCGCCTTGTCCGACATCGCGTTGAAGCTCAGGCCCGGCGGCAGCATCAGCCCCTTCTGCGACCCGGCCACCGTCACATCCACGCCCCAGGCCTCGTGCTGGTAGTCCATCGAACCCAGCGACGAAATCGTGTCGACCATGAACAGCGCCGGATGGTCGGCACGGTCGATCGCGGCGCGGATCTCGGGAATGCGGCTGGTGACGCCGGTCGAGGTCTCGTTGTGCACGACCATCACCGCCTTGATCGCGCGTTCGGGGTCGGCGCGCAGCCGGGCCTCGACATCGGCCGGGTCGACGCCACGCCGCCAGTCGCCGGGCACCCAGTCCACCTGCAGGCCGAACCGCCCGGCCATCGCGCGCCACAACGACGCGAACTGCCCGGTTTCGTACATCAACACCCGGTCGCCCTGGCCGAGCGTATTGACGATCGCCGCCTCCCACGCACCGGTGCCGGAGGCGGGGAAGATGACGACGGGCCCGGAGGTGCCGAAAATCGTCTGGCAGCCCGCCAATACGGCGCGGCCGAGCCGTCCGAACTCCGGGCCGCGATGGTCGATGGTGGGCCGGTCGATGGCGCGCAGGATGCGGTCGGGCACGTTGCTGGGCCCCGGGATTTGCAGAAAGTGCCGGCCGCTTTTGAACGCCATGGGATGAGCTGCCTCGGAGGTGGATATACCTCTCAGCTTGCACCTTCACGGCGGCATCGCAAGCGCCGGATTTTGCAATCGAGCCCTGCCGCAGCATACTGCCGGCATGACCCTGGCCAGCGCCATCGCGCACCGTATCGCTGTGGGCAGCCGCACCCGATGCTGAGCCCCGTTGGCGGCTGACGTCCGTCTGGTCGGGTTCAGCGGCCGCGCCCCGCTCGCGGACGCGCTGGCCTGGATCGACGCACATGTTGTGGCCGCCTCGACCGAGTCGATTGCCGTCGCCGACGCGGCCGGGCGCGTGCTCGCCGGGCCGGTTGCCAGCCCGGTCGACTGGCCCGGTGCCGACTGCGCCGCCACGGACGGCTATGCCGTGCGCGCCGCCGAGACCGAGGGCGCCAGCGAATACAATCCGTTGCCGCTAGGCCGTCACGCGCTGGTTGCCGCGGGTCAGCCTATGCCGGGCGGAACCGACGCCGTGCTGCCCTTTGCGTCGGCGCAACCAGGCGGAACCATGCTGGACGTGCTGGCGCCGGCCGGCCGTGGCGCCGGCGTCGCTCGGCAGGGTAGCGGCTTGCGGGCGGGAAGCTTGGCGGTGGCCGCCGGGACCTTACGTCCGCAAGCTCTCGCCTTGCTGCTCGGGTTGGGAGTGGAGCGCGTCGCCGTGGTGCGCCGGCCGTTGATTGGGCTGGTCGTGGCAGGGCCAAAATCCGGCCCGGACCTGCTCACGCCGATGCTGCGGGCGTTGGTCGCCCGCGACGGCGGCATCGCGCAGACCATGCCGCTGCCGGCAGCCGGGGCCGACTTCGTTCTGGTGGCGGGACGCAGCGGCGCGGGACCGGACGATGAATCGCCGCTGGTGCTGGCGAAGGCCGGCGGCATCTTGGACATGCACGGGATTGCGGTCCGGCCCGGCGATTCCGCAGGACTTGGCAGCATGAGCGGCATTCCTTTGCTGCTGCTGCCCGGCGCACCGCATGCGTGTCTCGCAATCTATGACCTGCTGGCCGCGCCCGCCGTGCGGCGCATGGCCTGCGTGCACCCCGCTGCGCTTTATGCGGGCGTGGAACGAGTGCTGGACCGCAAGGTCGTGTCGGCCGTCGGCTTCACCGACGTGATCCAGGTCCGCGTATCCCACGCGCACACGCGGCCCCTGGGCTTGGCCGACACCGGCACGCTGGCCAGCGCCGCCCAGGCGGACGGTTTCATCGTCATTCCCGAAACCAGCGAAGGGTTCCCCCCTGGGGCAACCGTCCGCGTCCATATATATCCCGCATGACCCTCGACCTCCCCACCCTCCGTCGCGCCGCGCGCCAAGAGCAATTCCTGGATGTCGTGAGCCGGGACGAGGCCGAGACGCGGTTTCGCCGCCATCTGCGGATGGCGCCGCTGGGCGAGGAGCTGGTCCCGCTCGCCGGCGCGCGGGGCCGGGTGCTGGCGCGCGACGTGGTGGCGCCGCTTGATGTGCCGGGTTTCGACCGCGCCAGCGTGGACGGGTTCGCCGTCCGCGCCGACGACACTGCCGAAGCGGACGACGCACAACCCGTCGTGCTGCGGCTCAACACCGAGGTCCTGACGCCGGGCGTGGCACCCACGCAGGCCGTGACGCCCGGCATGGCCTCGGTGATCGCCACGGGCGGCATGGTGCCGCGCGGCGCCGACGCCGTCGTGATGGTCGAGCAGACCGAGCCGCTGGACGGGCCGCCGCTTGCCATCGAGTTGCGCCGGGCGGCGACGCCGGGTCAATATATCGCGACGGCCGGTTCCGACATCGCCCGCGGCGAGACGGTGCTGCGCCGCGGCCGGCTGCTGACGTCGCGTGAGCTCGGCATGCTGGCCGCGGTCGGCCTCGGCAGCGTCCCGGTCTGGCGTCGGCCACGCGTGGCCGTGTTCTCGACCGGGGACGAGATCGTGGCGCCCGGCAGCCCGATCCGGCCGGGCCAGGTTTTCGACAGCAACGCCGCCATCCTCGCCGCCGCGATCGAGGAGGCTGGCGGCGAGGCGGCGCCGTTCGGCATCGTTCCGGACGACCCGGACGCGTTGCAGACCGCTTTGTCTCGGGCGTTGGCGGCGGGCGACATGGTGGTGCTGTCCGGCGGCACGTCGAAGGGCGCGGGGGACCTCGCGTATCAGGTGGTCGCGCGCCTGACGGACCCCGGCGTCGTGGTGCACGGCGTGGCGCTGAAGCCCGGCAAGCCGCTGTGCCTCGCGGTGCATGCGGGCAAGCCGGTCGTGGTGCTGCCGGGCTTCCCGACCTCGGCGATCTTCACCTTCCACGAGTTCGCGGCGCCGGTCATCCGGGCCTTCGCCGGCCTGCCCGCCGCGCGGCCGGAGACGCTCGACGCCATGCTGCCGCTGCGCATCGCTTCCGAGCGGGGCCGGACCGAATACGTCATGGTCTCGCTGATGCAGGCTCCGGGGGGCGGGCTGCTGGCCTATCCGACCGCGAAGGGGTCCGGCGCCGTCACCGGATTTGCCCAGGCGGACGGATTCTTCGCGGTCCCGCCGCTGACCGAGGCAGTGCCGGCCGGCACGGCGGTGCGGGTGCAGTTGATCGGCACCGCGGCCGGGGCAGCGGACCTGGTGGTGATCGGCAGCCATTGCGTGGGGCTGGACATGCTGATCGGCTTGCTGGAGCAGGACGGGCTGAGCGTGAAGTCGCTTGCGGTCGGCAGTTCCGGCGGGTTGGCGGCGGCGCGGCGCGGGGAGTGCGACTTCGCGGGGGTTCACCTGATGGACCCGGCGAGCGGCGAGTATAACCGCCCGTTCCTGACCGATGCGCTGCGGCTGGTGCCGGGCTACGGCCGCTTGCAGGGAATCGTGTTCCGGCCGGATGATGCGCGGTTCAACAGGCTGGAAGCCGCAACGGATGCGATGCGGGTCGAGGGCGCGTTGATGGTGAACCGCAACGCGGGGTCGGGCACGCGCATCCTGATCGACCGGGTGCTGGG
>CAXTJW010000350.1:2151-4532 GCA_964244305.1 uncultured Acetobacteraceae bacterium | reverse complement strand
GTCGTCAGCTTGCAGCGCTTGTCGAGCGCGGCGCGGCCGTCCTCGGTCAGGCTCTCGACCCCGGCCTCGATCGACACGCAGCCGGCCGCGCCGAGCAGCGCCAGCATGTCCGGCTTCCACAGGTCGATCCGCGTCTGCACGCCGAACTCGACGGGCCGTTCCGCCAGCGCCTCCAGCAAGGCGCGTTGCGGCAGGAAGATCTCGTCGATGAAATAGACGTACTCGACGCCCTGCGCGATCAGACCGTCGATCTCCGCCAGCAACGGCGCCAGGTCGCGCCGGCGATATTTGTCGCGGAAGTCGATTTTCGCGCAAAAGCTGCAGGAATAAGGACATCCGCGCGATGCCTCGACCTCCGCGCCGCTGCCGGCAGGCGAACGATCGAACCGATGGTGGTGGTGATGGTGACGCCGCACCCACTCGTCTGGCCATGCGAGCGGTGCAAGATCGACGAAGCGACCGGCCTGCGGGCCACCCGCCTGCCGCAGCACGCCGTGGTCCAGCACCGCCGAGCCGAGCACCACGCCGCCAACCCCGCCGGACGCCAACGCAGCCACGACCTCTTCGCATTCGCCGAGCACGACGACATCAACATTCAGCTTGCGCAGCACGGCCGTCGGCGTCGCCGAGCCGTGCGGGCCAACCGCGACCGTTCGCCCGGCCCTCCCCGCCAGCGCATCAAGCATCTCCCGCGGCACCCGCAGTTCCGGCGGGGCACAGCGCCAGAACAGGTAGCTCGGCGCGGTGGCAACCACCGTCATGGCCGGTCCGAACGCGTGGACCTGTTGCGCCAACTCGGCATAGGACTGCCCCATGAGGTGCCCGTCCAGCAGCAAAACCTCATGCCCGGCCTGTTCGAGCAGGGCGCGGCAGTAACCGAGTTCCAACGGCAAATGCGGTTCGCGACAGCCGAAATAGATGCTGCCGTCGAAGGTCCAGGGCGGATTGAGCAGCGCGACCCTCATGCGACGGTCCCGCTTGCCCCAGCCGCCGCATGCTCCCGCCGCGGCTGCTCAACCGCGATCCACCGTGCCAGCCGTTGCAAGCCGTCGCGCCAGGGCACTGCCGGCCCCAATCCAAGCGCCGCCGCAGCTTGGCGCGTGTCGGCGACGAAGTAGCGCTGATCGCCAGGCCGCCAATCCGAGAAGCGCAGGTCGGCCGCACGTCCGGTGATTTCGGCGATCTCGGCAAGAATTTGCAGCAAAGTCACCGCATTGGCCGGCCCGCCGCCCAGATTGAATGCCGCGCCCGACACTTGGCCAATCCGCTCCCACGCCGCGATATAGGCGTCCACGGCGTCGTCGACATACAGCACATCCCGCACCTGACGCCCGTCGCCGTAGATGCTGATTGGCCGGCCCGCCTGCACCGAATAGAGGAAATGCGCCAGCCAGCCCTGATCCTCGGTGCCCAATTGGCGTGGGCCGTAGATGCAGCTCATGCGCAAGACGCAGGCCGGCACGCCGAAGCCACGGGCATAATCCAGCACATACTGGTCAGCGGCGCCCTTCGAGCAGCCATAGGGCGTGTAGAAGCTGAGCGGCCGGTCCTCGCCGACGCCATGGTCGCGTATGGCGGGATCTGTGGGCAGATAGGCGTCGCCATCGCGGGCCAGCGGAATGTCGGCGAGGTTGCCATAGACCTTATTCGTGCTGGCAAACACGAGTGGCGGCGGCGAGGACTGCCGGCGCAGCGCCTCCAGCAGGAAAAACGTGCCGCGCAGGTTCACGTCGAAATCCTGCTCGGGATCGGACAGGCTGGTAGTGACGGCGACCTGCGCCGCCATGTGGAACACGGCACGGACCCCATCGGCGGCACGTTCCAGCGCCGGGCGGTCGCGCAGGTCGGCGATCACTGCGGTGATGCGCCCGGGATGGCGGCGGCGCAGCCATGCAAGGTTGGCGTCGACGCCGGGCCGAACCAACGCGTCGTAGATCAGCACGTCGTGGCCCTCGCCAGCCAGGCGATCGGCGAGGTTGCTGCCGATGAAGCCCGCGCCGCCGGTGATCAGAATGGGTCGGCGATCCACGTCGTGGCCGATGCTGGGCATCCTCATGCGACAAGGCCGCGCCGTTCGAGTTCCCGCCGTGCGTCGTGGACGCGGTCCTCCGCCTGCTGCTCGCGCACCCACTCGGCGAGCTCGCCCAGGCTATCGCCAAAACTCCGCCGCGGCTCGAAGCCGAGCACCTCGCGCGCCAGCTGAATGTCGGCGAAGCAGTGGCGGATGTCGCCGACCCTGGCCTTGCCCATCACCTCCGGCGTCAGATGCGGCACGCCCATGGCGGTGGCCAGCGCCGCGCCGACCTCCATGATGCTCACGTCCCGCCCGCTGGCGATGTTGAACACCTGGCCCGGCGCGTCCGCATGCTCGAGCGCCAGGA